>DAOVDO010000053.1 GCA_030669525.1 Dehalococcoidia bacterium
GGTAACCATATTATGCCAAACAGACGTGGTACAGAAAATCATAACTGGAATCCTTAACGTGCCGGTGACACCGGAGCAAGGAAGAATCACAATATACAAGCCACAGTTAGCCCTCCTGAGGAAAACACTAAAAACAACAACTCAATATTTATTTTCCCCAAAAATCGTCGAACGTTAACGCACCGCACCTGAGAGTCCGGCTCTAAATACAGATTGTGCTATATATCAGGCGGCAACCAGATACTGCTCCCCTGATAAACATGACATGGATATAAACCTTGAGTGGGCTAGCCAGGATTATATTGAAACCATTCCAGCTAGATGTTATATTTAATGTTAACGTTCAAGTTCCTTCAGATTTAATATGATACCATTTTTAGCAACCTCGGCCTGCACTTTCATATTATATCTGCTATTGACTACTTCTTCTGGCCATCTATTCCTGTGGAGTAAAGAGGAGCTAATTATCGGAGCCATTTCCGCTGCAATAGTTGGAATACTAACAAAAAATATATTCATTAAGAAAAGCTTCCGCATGTTAAACCCAAAGAGATGGTTCTTATTCCTCGCCTATTCCATAGGAATATTCCTCCCCGCAATGGCCAGGGCAAATGTCGATGTTGCCTACAGGGTAATAACAGGAAGGATAAACCCTGGCATTGTGAGAATTTCCCCTAACCTGAAAAACGATTTAAGTTTAACCCTGCTGGCAAACTCCATTACACTGACTCCAGGCACCTTAAGTGTAGAGGTAGATGAAGAAACAAATGACCTGTATATCCATTGGATAAATGTAAATAGGGAGACTCTGGAGAAGATGCCGAGAGACTATAAAGACATCTGCGGCAAATTCCCTGACTGGGCAAGGAGGATAGCTGGATAATGTGGTTTCCTGTAGCTATATTCCTGACAGCATGTATCATCATCGCTCTTGTAAGGGTGTTCCTGGGACCGACAGTACCCGATAGAATAGTAGGATTGGATACCATAAATACTATAGTCGTAGTATTGATGGTTATCCTGGGAGCAGCATTCAAGCAGGTCATACTTATTGATGTGGCTATCGTTTATGCACTGCTATCTTTTATAACCACGCTCTTCATAGCGAAATATATAGAGAAAGGGAAATTCTAGTGGCGGTAGATATTGTTACCTACATATTTATAGCTATCGGGTGCTTTTTTAATCTGATGGCCACGATCGGACTTCACCGCTTCCCTGATTTCTATACCAGGCTCCACGCTGGGACCAAATGTACTACATTCGGTTCTATCTTCTTAATCCTGGCCGTAATAATACAATCGCTAAGAATCTGGTTAATAACAGGTGCTTCCTCCCCTCAATCAGTACTCACCATACATGCATTTATTGCTTTGATTGCCATTTTAGTAACCAATCCTACTGGAGCACACGCCATTGCCAGAGCAGGTCACAGAAGTAAAATCAAACCTGCCAGAGCAGTCGTGGATGACCTGGAAGGGAAAGACCATGATTGAATCAGGAATACTGCACATAATTACACCTGTACTGATTGTTGTTTGTGCTTTGCTGGTAGCAAAGTTTAAAGATTTAATTGTCGCCACCATAACCCTGGCTGCCCTGAGCTTATTATTATCCCTGGAGTTCTATCTGCTTCAAGCTCCTGACGTGGCTATTGCCGAGGCTGGAATAGGAGCAGCTATAACCACAGCAATATTCGTTATTGCCATAAGGGCAACAAGGCATACACAGGAGAAAATGTGAGAAGAACTGTTGCAGCAATATCCCTGGGAATCATCATAAGCTTTCTAATCGCTACGGCATTGCTTACTCACCCCTTTGGCTATCCACCATCCCAAATGGACGATTACATAATAGAAAATGCACAGAGTGAAACCGGAGCCAATAATGCCGTGACTGCTGTCGTTTTCGATTACAGGGGCTTCGATACCTTGGGCGAGGCCACTATTTTATTCACAGCAGTGACGGGAGTGGTTATGTTATTTAGAAAAAAGAAGGAAGACATAGCTAAATGATGATGTCCAAAATCGTGCGAACTATATCCAACCTCCTGATCCCCTTCATCCTCATCTTCGGTATATATGTCATCATGCATGGACACCTGACCCCTGGTGGTGGCTTCCAGGGAGGTGCCGTATTTGCATCTGGTGCAGCTTTACTTATTGTCGCTTTTGGCTCCTACAATATCCAGAAGAAACTACGGGAGCACCAGCTTTCCATCCTGGAAAGCAGCGGCGCAGTGCTGTTCATCGGTTTAGCCTTCGGTGGGATAGCTATTGTATTTTTCTACAATTTCCTTGTCGGTTCGCCCATCTTCGGCCACATCCCTCCGTCTGGCTCTAACCCCGGGGACATGTGGACAGGAGGAGTGATTCCCCTGATGAATCTTGCTGTAGGCTTAAAGGTCATCGCCGGGCTGTCTGTAATTGTTTTAGTTATGGCCCTTGCCTCCAGTAAAAATAAGGCTTAAAAAATGACAGGAAGTATATTTAACATTCCTTTTCTGGCTGTAGCGGCATTGATAGGCATTGCTCTATACATCATCATATCCCAGAGGAATTTAATAAAACTGGTGATGGGGATTGTTATCCTGGAGTCTGGTATTAACCTATTCCTGGTCACTCTAGGATATAGGGAAGCAGGAATTGCCCCCATCTATACCAACGCCCCCGAGGGAGTAATGGTATTGCCCATTCCTCAAGCCCTGACTCTAACCAGCATTGTTATCGGGGTTGCAATCACAGCCCTCATGCTTTCCATGATAATGCTCACTTACCGCCACACTGGCGACATAGATGCAGAAAAGTCGAGGAAGATGAAAGGTTAACAGGTTTGGAAACTTTACTAACGCACTCTCCTATACTGATAATTGCCATACCTTTACTGGCAGCATTTTTAACCCCATTAATAAGCAAGGCAAGTGATAAAGCTAGAAACGTCCTGGTAATAGTAACTCTGGCTTTTGTAGAGTTCCTGGTCATAATGCTGGCCAGGGATATTTACCTTAATGGAATACATGTCTACACACTTGGCGCATCCCCATCCACACTTACCATCCCCGAGCATTACATGGTACCGGTGCGCATAGTTCTGGAAGTAGACGCCATGTCCATATTTATGGGCATTATATCAGCCACTGTCTCCCTGGCAGCCGCTATTTACTCCCTTTCCTTTATGAAACAGGAGACCGGTAAAGATAGATTCTATACCCTCCTGCTTCTTCTGGTAGTAGGCATGTTGGGACTGGAGTTCACCGGGGATATGTTCAACCTATTTATCTTCTTAGAAATACTCTCCATTTCCGGCGCAGCATTGGCTGCCTTTAGAACAAGGTTCGCTGATTCATTAGAGGGCGGTTTAAAGTATATTGTCATATCCGCGATTGGTGCATTGATAGTCCTGTTTGCTGTAGGAATTTTCTACGCTCAATACAACTTGCTTAACATAGCTGCCCTGGCTCAAGTAATGCAATATACCATGCTGGACAAGATAGCTTTAGCCCTTCTAATAATGGCATTTACCATGAAATTAGCAGGGGTACCACTGCATATGTGGGCTCCAGATACCTATAGCGTTGCACCTGCAGGCACAACTCCTATGATTTATGTAGCCAGTCAAGCGTGTATGTATGCCCTCTTCCGAACCTGCTTTACCCTATACGGGGGCACTTCGAACACCGCTACACTAGGATGGACGGTAATAATCATAGGAGTGCTAAGCATGTTTATTGGGGTTACCATGGCTATTCACCAATCAGATATCAAGCGATTGATGGCCTATCACGCCATTTCACAGAGTGGTTATATGCTGCTGGGGGTAGGTGTTGGCCTGGCAGTTTTAGGTAATGCAGAAGCACTAGCCGCCTACGGAAGGGAAGCCATAAGTGGAGGCATTTTCCATATGATAAACAATGCCCTGTATAAGGGACTCTTATTTCTGACAGCAGAAGCTTTATTCCTTCGCCTGGGCACTAGAGACCTCAATAAGATGGGTGGTATGTGTCGCAATATGAAATACACCTCAATATTCTTCATAATCGGGGCACTGGCCATTTCAGGCATACCACCTTTCAATGGGTTTACTTCAAAACTTATGATTTACGAATCCGTTTATCATTTCAATCCGATACTATCCGTAATAGCCATGCTGGTATCTATCATAACCCTGGCTTCCTTTGTTAAAGCTTTCCAATCAGCATTTGCAGGGCCAGCCTTGCCACAATATGCAGATGTAACAGAGGTGCCAAAATCAATGCTGGCTGGTATGGGTATTCTGACCATAATTATCATCTTCTTCAGCCTTTTCCCTGGCTTAATTGTTGATACCATAGTTACTCCAGCTGCGGATGCCCTAATAAACCAGGCACCGTATATCAATGCAGTCATGGGAGGATTATAAATGGTAACTTCAATGCCCAGTCTTGAATTTTGGAATCCTCTCGTCTGCATCATTGCATTTGTAGTTTTAATAGCTGCCATCTACCTTTTTAGAAGTCGAGGGCAGAGAAAATACAAGAAAGGCACTGCCCAAACGCAGATTTTCTTATCGGGCGAGGAACAACCCGATGCGGAACAACAACAGGTAAAAGCTCATAACATATATTGGGGGTTCTTCCAGGCTCTTAAGCGATACTACAATCCAATTATAAAGGCACATACAGGAATAATAAACGACTATATAATCTGGTTCATAGCTCTGGCAGCCGCAACTGCTGTTATACTGCTTGTTGCAGGATTGATTTAAACGAAAAGGAGAGAAAATGGGTCTTACCGCATTTAAAAGGGCGTTGTGGGTTTACCACATTAACACCGGGTCCTGCAATGGATGTGATATTGAAATCCTTGCCATGCTTACCCCCCGATATGATATTGAGCGTTTTGGCATCGTGCTTGTCGGTTCACCACGCCACGCAGACGTGTTATTGGTAACAGGTCCAGTGACAAGACAAATGGCACCAAGGCTCAAGCGTCTCTACCAGCAAACGCCCGACCCCAAGGTAGTGATAGCAATTGGCAGCTGTGGTCTGGAAGGGGGTGTATTCTATGAATCGTATAATTTGGTGGGACCGATAGACCAGTTCATACCTGTAGACGTATATGTTCCTGGATGCCCTCCCAGACCTGAAGCTATTATAGAAGCTGTAGTTAAAGCGTGGGTAAAACTAGAAAGGGATACAGAACAGAAGGTAACGTAATGGAAATATTGAGTCCCGAAAAAATAGTCGAGAGCTTTAAGACTGCTCTGGGCAGCGGCTTTATCGATTCCAATATTTACCATGAAGAGGTTGCCATTAAGAAAAACCTGTTCACGTCGATTTGGATATATATACAGAGAGAGTCCTTCAGAAAAGCGGTAGAACATATCTGCGAGTTACAAAAATACCCGCACATCTCCGTGATATCATCCTCCGACCAGGGTAATTGCATCAAGTTGATATACCATTTCACCATATATTATGGACACCACCTCAAAGCTTTATCACTCGGACTGAGAGTGGATTTACCCAAGGATGATTTAAAGATACCTACTATCACAGATATCATACCAGGAGCACTTTTCACCGAGCGAGAAACTCAGGAGATGATGGGGATTGAGGTGGTTGGTATCCCGGACAATAGAAGGTTGTTCCTGCCCGAAGACTTCCCTGAGGATATCTATCCCTGGAGAAAAGACGAAAAGGGACCATATAGTATGCTCCAGGTACTGCCAGGAAAAGAAGGAATACGGAATGAATAAAGGGAAAACAAAAACAAGCTACACCATACCCATAGGGCCAATCCACCCCGCAGTTCACGAAGCTATTCGGCTTGACCTTAGCATTGATGGGGAAGAAATCGTGGATGTGGATGTAGTCGTGGGACAAGTCCACCGAGGTATTGAATGGATTGGAATGAACAGAAATAACCCTGTTCAGAGCATATATCTGGCTGAGAGAGTATGTGGTATCTGCTCCACAAGCCATCCATTTGCATTTACAATGGCTGTTGAGCACGCTGCGGGCATAGAAGTACCCGACAGAGCACAGTACATCCGGGTGATTATTGCCGAAATGGAAAGAATTCACTCGCACCTATTATGGGCAGGAGTGGCTGCTCACGAGATTGGCTTCGACTCTGTATTCTACCTCGTATGGCGTGTTAGAGAGGAAGTCATGGACTTGATGGAATACCTGACAGGAAATCGAAACTCCAAGGCTATGCTCCAAATTGGTGGAGTCCGGAGAGACATTACAGAGGAACAATTCCCCAGAATCAGAAAAACCCTGGAGTACTATAAAACCGTATTCAACCAGTTAAAAACTGTGTTTTTAGAGGACATAACCGTAAGGATGCGTACAAGGAATGTTGGCATCCTAAAAACTGAAGATGCCTTAAAACTGATAGCGACTGGCCCGACCGCTAGAGCAAGTGGTGTACCCAAGGACGTAAGGCAAGATGAGGCTTACAGCGCGTATGCCGATCTGGATATCAAAGCCATCACCCCGGACGTATTGACCGGGACTGTCGTGGGTGATGTATATGATAGAATCATCGTCCGATTGCTGGAGGTTAAGCAATCTGTTGAAATCATAGAACGCTGCCTGGCCCTGATGCCATCAGGTGATATACTTACGGAACCCAAAATAGCAAAACTGTTAGCCAGGCTAAAGAAGGCAGAGGGCGAAGGCGTGGGGCGGCATGAAGCACCCAGGGGTGAATGTCTTCACTACGTTTGCCTAGAGGCTGGCCAGGAAACGCTGGCTACCTGGAAAATAAGAGCACCAACATACGCAAACCTTATGTCAATACCAACGATACTCATAGGTGGGCAGATAGCAGATGTTCCCATAGCTTTTGCCTCCATTGATCCCTGTGTATCATGTGCTAACAGAGCTATCGTTGTGGA
>DAOVDO010000126.1 GCA_030669525.1 Dehalococcoidia bacterium
GCCAACTTTATGAATAACATCCAGTGCTAAATTACCTTCATCCACCTTAAATCCACGGCATATCCTCATGACTCCCTTGGTAATCTCGTTATCAATAACCAGAGCCTCCGGGCTCATAGAACTTCCTGTATCCAGACAGCCCGAGCCAACAACAATATCCACATTCCCCATCAACACAATTGTCGTAAGGGTCATGGTTTTTTCAAAACCACACTGGAAATCAGGTGTTTTGCCATCAGAGTTGTCACCAGCCAACATGCACGGCAATTTATAGTAGCTGGCTAGTTGAGCAAGAATCATCTGTATTACACTGCGCTCAGGTGCACCCAAAACAGCTATAGCCGTTCTGGGGCTGGCTACCGTGGTTGTAGACCCATATACTACGGGCACTCCCGGGCTGGCGAACTCTTGAATAACCAGGTTACCCAGAAACTCGGCATTATTGACCACCGACACTCCCAGGGGGGTAACCGGACCTGTTGCGCCTGCCAGAGGCATAGGCAGACAAACAACTGGAAGACCTGCCCTGGCAAACTCTATAGCAGCCTCCGTAGCCCCTTTCTCATAAGTAAGAGGGGCGGCAGGGCACACAAGCGGTGAAATAAGTGGCCTTCTCTTCAGCTCTTCCCTGCCACCGGCAACAGCAGTCGCAATCTCAATCTGATACCGCGCAGTCCTGCCATCGAGCGCATTGGGTACAATATGCTTTGCCGTATTTCTGAAGAAGGTAGCAAGCTCAACAAAGGCCTGCATTGGCGGTGGAGCATCGTTGGCAACCAGCGATGTCCAGGTAAGATGAATATTGTCCAGATAATCCACCAGTCTCGCCCAGCAAGCCAGGTCTTCACTCGTCGAATCCCTGCGTTTACCTGTTTCCCAATCCATTATATGAGGTGCAAAGCCGCTGGTGGTAAAGTGAGTCTTCGTTTTATCCAGTACGACGTCATATTTGGGATCTCTGCCACAGAGCTTTATAGTTTTAGGAGCCCTTCTCAATGCTTGCTCTACCACTTTCGCAGGAATAGTTACACGTTTGCTCTCATAATCAACATTCGCCCCAGCTTCCTTTAAAATGTCCAGCGCCTCTTCGCTGTCAGTTTTAACCCCCGTTTTTTCCAGCACTTCCAGTGTAGCTTCATGTATCTTTTTCACCTCAGCTTCAGATAAAAAATTTATTACCGGTTTACCCATCTCACTCAATTCTCCTCTTAGATTTTTAGTTTTTAGGCAACACCTGATAGAGGGATACTTCACCCATTACCGTAGCCCTAGCCCTGCTCATTTTGTTACCATCATACATATTGTAGTAATTACCAAAACAGAAGGGCCATTCTATTAGACGTGTACTACCCAATTTACTAGCTTCAGTCGCAGCAGAAATGCCAATTACAGGAAGGAAGGGCTCACTTTCCTTGGCATTCATTACCCCGGATGAGCCCTCCCTTCTACAGTTCCCAATCACGTAGTCCCTATGTGTGATGCAAACCTCTTTTTCTAAGTTGCAACTATAGGACGCACCTTCTTTTCAATTGCACTCACTATGTAGTAAGTGGGTACACAGAAACACATCGCAATTAGTGGTTGTTCCAGCCAACCGATTCCCCAGGGGCCGATTTTGCCGGTAACAACCAGCACCACCATGACTATCAGTCCAACAAGAATACTGGTAAACGCTCCCCATTTTGTCCCTGGTTTCCAGAGGCCGAAGACAGTGGGCGCGGCAAAAATAGCAGACATCCCGAACCAACCGATAACCAGGTACTGAACCAGGAACGCCGGAGGACTCCTCCAGGCCCAAACCATTGCGAACGCCCAGATAACTATCATTATGATTCGTCCCCACTTCACGCTCTGCTGAGCAGTTTGATGATGCTTGGAGTACAGAGGAGCCAGCATCTCATCAATACAGGCAGCGACTGTTAACAATCCTCCATCAATCGTCGTGATTATGGCAGTGAAGACTCCTATGGTAAACAGGACATAGAGTGCCGCTGGTGCATAAGTCTGGAAGAGCATGGGCATCACCGTGTCTGCGTCTGCCAGGACTCCCGGAAGCATAACATGCCCGCTGATAGCCAGGAAGATGAGATACGGAATCATGCAGACGGAGCAGATTGCCAGAAGTGTAAACAGGGCTGCTCCCGATTTGGGGCGTTTTCCGAGTCCCACACTCATGTAGTAGTGCCATTGGTGCGGTAGACACTGATAGAAGATATACAGAATGGGGAACAGAATCCACAAACGGAATATGCTTGCCCCATACGGAGATCCACTATCAGGTGCCAACAGCTTAGGATCGAACGCATTGATGCGGTCTGTTAAAACGCTAATTCCGCCTTGACCCTGAATCATCCAGATTACGGCGAAGAATGCAATGACCATGAAAACAAGGCCAGCAACATCCGTCCAGACAACTGCTCGCAATCCACCCATGATGGCATAAAGAACTATGACGATGCCACCTATCAACAGCGCCATGTTTACATCAATTCCCAATATCGGAGCAAGTGTTATACCTACACCTTTAAGCGAGCCTACAAAACCCATGATATAGCCACATATGACAACTACCGAGGTTATAGCGGTCAATGAATAACCACCACCATGCATATCCCTTATGCATCCGGTAAAGGACGTGCTCTTGTACTTGGAAGCTCTCGATACAATCGCAGGTAGAAGAAGATAAGCCACCCAGGCCACGGCTGAAATCCATGTAATGAAACTAATCCACTCTGGTATTCCATAGCCGTAAGCACAACCTCCGGCTCCAATATAGCTCCATACACCACATACAGCAGTGAAGAAGGCAATACCCATAAGTATAGGGCTTAACTGTCTTCCGGCTACAAAATAATCTTCCCTTGATTTAATCCTCTTGCTGGATATGAAGCCAATTACCAATAAAGCAATCAGGTAAAGAATAGCGATAACCTTGCCTGCCATAGCTGCAGTCATTTCGACGACACCTCCTTTGCTTCCTCTTCCTTCTCTTCTTTCCTACACAGGTAATATGCTACTCCACATACTATGACCCAACCCGGGAAACAGGTATACAGCGTTAAAATGATATCCTTAGCCCCGATCGCTATAACTACCAACCCCCACACCACCACAATTATGTTCGCTATTGTACTTTTCTTCACTTTCACCTCCTTTTTAGTTTCCCTTGTAACACACCCCCCCAACATTTCCATACCTCAACTTGAGTCATACATGGTTGCTACCTCCTTATGTAATATGCTTATAACATTTAACTTGCTGTCCTGATTGACTCCATGCCCACATCATGTTTTTAAACTGTAATAAAAAGAAGGGGGAGATACATCTCCCCCTTTTTATTTACTGATTCCCGCATGTCCATGGCATTAATCCAGAATAACTCTTCCACTGCAACTTTATTAAGCCTATAAGGCTTATCACCCACGAAACCACTGCTACACTCGATTGCTATCACTCTCCCAACCTTTTCCCTTTACATCGACCATTAGTTTTCCCTACTAAAGTCCTGATATCATTGTAGCATAGGTATACGATATGTCAATAGGTGAAACTGAATTATTTTAAGCAATTTGACAATTATAATTCCAAAATCAGCTTACTTCATTGGATGACCTAGCATATGTCCTCAAGCCTTTCCGCCAAGACCCAGTTCAAGAGCCTTCAAATTCAACTCCATTTTATTAGCTGGAAAGGTATTTCGCATTTCATTTTCAATGTCTTCCCTTTCCAGTGCAAGCTGACCTGAACCTATCAGAGCTCCTACCATGA
>DAOVDO010000069.1 GCA_030669525.1 Dehalococcoidia bacterium
AGAGTCTCTTCCAGTACAAGATGAGCCTGACAGGTTAGGGCAACTCGTTTATGTTTGGGACATGCAGCTGATCATGAACGATAGGAATCTACAAACAATCGAACAAATCAGACAATTTCAAGGAGGGAGTGAGGCGATTTATATAGCAAATGCGGGCTAATAACCGTATTTGTGCCATATATCCAGTGCTTTTTGTTGAACCTCGGTAGGATATGACTGTGCAAAAGAAACCCGTTTCGGCACATCGGCCGGGCCCCATTCCAATGGCCAGGTACAATCGAAGTAAACCCTCGCACCTAATCTACTTTGTCGTTCCCCCTCACTTAACCAGGGAATAATACTTATTACAGGAGAGCGTTCTAACCTGACAATTCCTCGCACTGGATGGCATTTGGTTATCACGGCATGGGCCACCTCGTTCAAATTAAAGGGGTCTACATCATTGTCGACGATCACGACATAGGGTGTTTCATGGCCAATGCTGCCCGAAGCCCAGATCAAATGAGCAATATCCTCAGCTACCCCGGGATAATGCGTTTTATTGACTGCCACGATTGCCAACATATGTGTAGTGACCAGAGGCACAAAGACATCGCTCACAGGTTTCCCTTGTTCTCTCAGAAACTCCAGGATTTCTGCCGCTTTTGTCAGAGAGAAAACAGCGTTATCATCCACAGGGATACCGCAGCAACTGACAGCCAGTATTGGATTGTTCCTATGTGTAACCGCTTTCACTCTTATCACTGGCCTGGGTTTTCTTTTACCTCCCATGTAGCCGGTAAATTCTCCGAATGGGCCTTCATCCATAGTGTCATCAGTCCTGATTTCCCCCTCTATAACGATCTCAGCAGTTGCCGGGACCTCAAGGTCTACGGTTTCACACTTCACTAACTCTACAGGTTCTCCTCTGATACCACCAGCAACCTCAGCCTCTGAAATCCCAGGCGGCATGGGGCTTGCCGCACACATAGTTGATATTGGCTCAACACCTATAGCAATAGCAACTTCCATCGGTTTGTTTTTGGGCAGATAGCCCCGACTGTATATAATCCAGAGGTGTTTAGCTAGAGAAGCCTGTAATATGCCCACGGCACTTTTGCTTTGTACCATATGCCGATACATCCCCCAGTTCACCCAATTACTCTCTAAATCTTTTACGATAGTAACATGCCATGTACCAATATAGCGTCCACCATCACCTTCATGCTGCATAGGAACGGGAAATTCAAGCAGGTTGACCTCGTCACCTATATGAATATTCTCCTTGCACGGACCATCATTTACTAAGACTGGTTTTATTCGCTGCTGTCTTCTACGAATATACTCTTCTATTAATTCTTTGGGATGGGTATCCGGTTTCATGTCCATGCTAATTGCCATCCGCTTGAAGTTAGCCGCACTATTGCCAAATAGCCTGTATCCCTGCGGATAACCTTTGATCTTTTGAAAAAATGGCGCTGGTAACCCCTGTTCTGCAGACCTGCGAAGAATAGCCCCAGCCTCCAGATTCCAATCAACCTCTTCCTCAATTCTCAGGGCTTCGCCCTCTTTTTCCAACTTGGCGATAAACTCTCTTACATCCTTAAATGGCATTTAAATTTTCCCCCTTTAGCAACATCATTATGTTCAATGTGAGTCTTTATCAACTTTTATTTGCCTTGTGTCTCGTTAAGTTTTGCATTGTTCTTGTAATAATCCTATCACCAATTTATCGCTATTTTCTACAATCTGCCTTATTTCCTCCTCGGTAACCTTATTCAGATGAATGCCCGCAACAACGCAAACCGGCCTTTTCATATGTTTACCTATTTGATATGCGGCTTTTTGAGCTACCGCATCGTCTTTATGGCCAAGCCTGGTAACCACTGATATAGAAACCCTGTCTTTATCATGGTCATAATCTGCTATAGCTACAGCACCTATGTGAGCCTGCTCATTATAAATTAAAACTACCAGGTCATCGCCCATATATCGTGCTGAGAGGTTGATTTTTGTCCTGCCTACTCCTGCACTTAACTTATAATCATCCATACAACACAAGCAGTACCATTTCTTCGTTATTCGCTACGGGATCCTGACCATCTCTGAAATAGATTATGCTCAATTTCAAAGATATCTAACGCCTTACCAATTGTATGGTCAACAACATCTTGTATAGTATTCGGTCTGTAGTAAAACGCTGGAACCGGAGGCATTATTACAGCTCCCATCTCTGTTATGCTTGTCATGTTCCTCAGATGACCGATATGAAGAGGAGTCTCTCGTAGCAGCAGCAGCAATTTCCTTCTTTCCTTGAGGGTAACATCTGCGGCACGAGTTAATAGATTATCGCTGTAAGAATTCGCCAAGGCTGACAATGTTTTTATGGTACAGGGAGCGACGATCATACCGTCACGTTTAAAAGAACCACTGGAAAGACAGGCTCCAATATCATCGATGTCATAGTTGAAGTTTGCCAGTGCTTTTATATCTTCTATCCTCCAATCAGTTTCGAGTTCAATAGTCTTTTCCCCGGCATGGGAGATAATCAAATGTGTTTCAACTCCTTTTATACTCGAGAGTACTTGAAGCAATCTTATGCCATAGGTAGTACCAGTAGCCCCTGTAATACCAATGATAATTATCATTTTTTATCCTTTCCGACCCATTCTATACTTTTTAATGACTTTGGTTTTTAACGGAGGTAAATGTGATTAACTCCCGGCGACACAACTTTATAAACCTTTTTTACGTATATGTCAATACGTGCTTTTTTGAACGATTTTCATTATTATTTTACGATTTCCACCATAAGCTCCTCCGCCGTTTATTCCGGCCTCTTTTAGTCCAGCTAAATCTCATTTCCTGCTAAGCCACCTGACTTCATGAAAATACCAAATATTCAAAGTAAACCCAATAACTACTATAGACTCTAACGAAGCCGCTGTGGCATACTTCATAATAACAATGCATTAGTCACTGGATAGCCATTTCAGATTGAGAACTATCCTATGTGGTTGCTCTATATTAGCTGTGCCTGGGTAGCTGGCATTTTTCTGGGCTCAAAAGCCAGCTTGCCAGCGATTCTTATCCTGTCTGGAATTATTCCCTTCTTATTTATTCCCTTCTTCTCCAATAGTAGAAAGCTTTTACTAGTGGCTGGACTTTGCTTGCTGGCTTTCTTCGGCGGCTACTTATGCTATCCATCAAGCCCACCTCAAATAGATGAGCATTGCCTTTGCTCCTATAACGATAAAGAAACAGTGCAAATTCAAGGTTTAATATCAGACGAACCTGATATCAGAGGTAAATTTTGTTTCCTGACATTTTCAGCCAGCGAAATCAATATAGAAGGCATAAAGAAAGATGTCTCAGGAACTGCCCTATTACGAGTGCCCAGGTATCCTGCTTTCCGGTATGGTGATGTCCTCCAGGTAACTGGAGAACTGGAAACACCAGCTCCCTTCAATGACTTCGACTATAAAAGCTATCTGGCACGGCAGGGAATTCACTCCATCATCTATTACCCCAAGATAGATGTCCTGGATAGCGGCCAGGGCTTAAAACCCCTGCAATGGCTCTATTCCCTGAGAGAGAACCTTTCTACTTCTTTGGACAGAGCTTTGCCCGAGCCACAGGGGTCGCTGGCTCAGGGCATTCTTCTTGGCATGAGAGCCAACATACCTGATTCCCTCACTCAATCATTTTCCAGGACGGGGACTGCACACCTGCTGGCCATTTCTGGTTTACATATTGGCATCGTCATTGCTATAGTCCTTAGCTTCGGCATACTGATTTTTGGCCGGCAGCGCTCTACATACATCTGGCTGGCTCTTATAGTTACCTGGCTTTACGTCTCGCTTACCGGTATGCGTCCACCGGTAATTCGAGCAGCAATCATGGGAAGCCTCTTTTTACTGGCTGAATTTTTGGGAAGGCAGCGGGATGCCATCACTGCCCTGGCTTTTGCTGCCGCAGTAATGGTGGGCATTCAACCCAACATACTATGGAGCATTTCTTTCCAGCTTAGCTTCCTGGCCATGGCCGGACTTATCCTCCTCTATCCTTACTTTCAGTCGCGGGGAAGAAAAGGAGTTACTGCCTTATCTGGAAATAGCAAAGCGATAGCCAGCATAGGTAACATGGTGACTGATAGCTTTGCCGTTACCCTGGCAGCTATCATAGCAACATGGCCACTTATAGCTTACAACTTCCATATTATCTCTCTGGTTGCTTTGCCAGCAACTTTTTTCTCCTTACTTTCCTTACCTGCCATAATCACTTCATCGGCGCTGGTTGCCCTCGTTGGGCTATTTGCTCCACTTGTAGCTCAAATACTTGGCTGGTTAGCCTGGTTATTCCTTAGCTATTTGCTTCTGGTAATTCAAGTCTTCGATACCCTTCCCTACTCCTCACTACCGGTGGCTGCCATCCCCGCCTGGCAGGTGTGGATATACTATGCTGGACTTGCCGTAGCCATAGCAATTCTCAATCATAGAAAAAAGTCGAGTAACCTTCTACCGAAACTATCTGCGGAGAGCAAATGAAAATGGCTGGAGATTCCGTTAAACCACGATTACCTATACTCAGGAAGTGGCTTATCCCGGCTCTTTTACTGGTATCGATACTCATCTGGGCAGCAGTTCTTACCCTGCCGGACGACAAGCTTCATGTAAGCTTCCTCGACGTTGGCCAGGGGGATGCCATCCTGATTCACACGCCGAGCCATCAAAATATCCTGATTGACGGCGGGCCTGACCCTCAAAAGATAAACCTGGAGCTAAGCAAAAAACTCCCCTTCTGGGACAGGACGATAGACTTGATGGTATCCACTCAGCCTCAAGCCGACCATGTCACAGGTCTGGTGGAAGTGCTCCGGCGCTACAAGGTGAAGCAGGTCCTTGAGCCGGGCGTTCCGTATTATTCTTCCATCTACTATGAGTGGCTCAATCTTATTAAAGACGAGAAAATCAAACATGATATAGCCATAGCGGGACAGGAAATTGACCTGGGTGGCAACATTAAAATAGCGGTGCTCAACCCGCCGTCAGAATCTTTCCAGGGGACCAGTCACGATGTTGATAACAATGGAGTGGTACTAAAGCTGACCTGGGGCAAAGTCAGTTTTCTGTTTACCGCTGATATTAGAGATGAGGCGGAGTTTGAGCTCGTCAGCCAGCGAGCCAGTTTAAGAAGCACTGTGCTGAAAGCAGCCCACCACGGCAGTAAGACATCCACTTCACTACAATTCCTGGCAGTGGTTGACCCCGAAGTAGCTGTGATTTCAGTAGGAGCAGACAATTCCTTCGGGCATCCCAATTCCGAGGTGGTGGAGAGATTAATCGGCAGACTGGGCGTAGAAAACGTCTATCGGACTGACAGAAATGGCACCATTGAGTTCATTACCGACGGAGAGAGCTTATGGGTAAAAACGGAGGACATTTCTAACGAGTCTTGACACATTAAGATACCTCCCTTCTACTACAACAATGAACAGTGCTATACTTACCTGAATAGAAATGGCCAGGATAGACGGTCGAGAACATAATGAGCTTCGCCCGGTGCATATAACGCTGGGCTACCAGAG
>DAOVDO010000138.1 GCA_030669525.1 Dehalococcoidia bacterium
TGCTTTTCTGCGGCTGCAATATACATGGCCAGCAATATTGGCGCAGTGGCGTTAATCGTCATTGATGTGCTCACGTCTGCCAGTGGGATGCCATCCCAAAGTCCCTCCATGTCTTGCAGTGAGTCTATAGCAACACCACACTTCCCAACCTCTCCACATGCTAATGGGTGATCTGAATCATACCCCTCCTGGGTGGGCAAGTGGAATGCAACGCTAAAACCAGTATTTCCTTGTTTATATAAATACTTATACCTGCGATTTGTCTCCTCTACGGTAGCAAATCCAGCATATTGACGCATGGTCCACAGCCTTCCCCGATAGCCCGCTGGCATTATATGTCTGGTAAACGGATAGTCACCTGGAAGGCTGGTATCTTGTCTGGTCTTATCTAAATCATCTGTCGTATATACTCTTTTAACTACAGTCCCACCGACAGTAGTCCTGAACTCTTCTTTTCTCTCAGTTATTTCTTTTGCCACTTCCTTTGTGCCCTCCCTTAACAGCTTTTTCTAATACTGTGAGCTTAATATGCTCTTGCGTTTTCCAAGCTCATAGTAGAGATTCTCAACTCCAATATTATTTGTAGCCTCAGTCTTGATAATTGACGGCTCAACATGTTTCGGGTTGAGGCTTAATGTGTCTCTCAGTTCACTGACTAAATTTTCAGCCCCCTCGTAGTCCGCCTTATTAACCACAACAATATCAGCAATCTCTACCAGCCCTGCCTTCATAAGCTGAATACTGTCACCAAATCCTGGCACCAGTACCACCACGACCGTATCAGCTATTTCAGTTATACTCACATCGGTCTGTCCTACCCCCGTAGTTTCTATTATAACAAGGTCTTTACCAGAAGCATCTAGCAGCTTTGCTGTCGTCTCTACTGCTTTAGAAAGTCCACCGTAGCTACCTCTGGTGGCCATACTGCGAATGAACACCCCTTCATCCCGGTAATGCTGCTGCATTCTTATTCTATCACCCAATACCGCACCACCAGTAATAGCACTGCTCGGGTCAACAAGTATAATTCCCACTGATAACCCATTACCTCTTATAATGGTTATCAGCCTGTCGATTATAGTGCTCTTACCAGCACCAGTAGGTCCGGTGATGCCTATGCGATATACTTTACGCAAGTGAGGACGAATCAAGTCTTCTATTTGGGGATTATCAGAACTCCCCTCCTCCACCATAGTAATCAGACGAGCCAACGACACTCTAGAACCGGAAAGCATACTGGTTACCAGTTCTGTAGTATTTCGTTGCCCCATCAAAGCCACCTGCATTAAATTATATCTATCGTCTCTCTACAATCAGGGCGATACCAATTCCACCTGCACCAGGAGTAGTCACCAGGCCATACCTGGCGTTGCGCCTTCGCAGTTCGTAAACTAGATTGACTAACCTTAAAGCCAGGGTAGCACCTAAAGGATGCCCAAGGGCAATCCCAGAGCCATTGACATTTATCTTCTTATCCCAATCCTCCCTTGGAATCTCCAGCTCTATAATATCCGATAGCACCTGGATAGCGAATGCCTCCTGTATCTCAAAAAGGTCTATGTCGGATATGGCAAGGCCAGCCTTTTTCAGTGCTTTGTTGACAGCCACAGGCGATGCTTTCCATGTGGTCAAAGGATTGGATGCGCCAAAAGCAAAAGATTTTATGAAACCCAGTGGCTCCACGCCCAGTTCCTTTGCTTTTTCAGGAGTAGTTAGCACAAAGGCAGCCGCAGCATCGTTTTCCGTAGCTGAGTTGCCCGCAGTACAGATACCACCCAGGACCGGCTTCAATTTAACTAGCACTTCCATTGATGTGTCGCTGCGGGGACCCTCATCAGCATCAACAATTTTTGGCTCTCCCTTTCGCTGTGGAACAGTAACCGGAATGATTTGCTCTTTGAATTTCCCTGCATCCCGAGCAGCACAAGCCCTCTGATGGCTGCGCAATGCCCATTTGTCAGCCTCTTCCCGGGACAGGTTATGCTCCTTGCCTGAGTTTTCTGCCCATGCCATGTTTGATTTGATCACACCGAATCTATCTATAGGCTGATGCATTGGACGGGAACGCTGTATTCTGTCATAGAGCGTTATACCGAATAGCCCAAGGCTGCCATGCCCCCTCGGTGAGTCATCGGCTTTTATACCACCCTGTCTACCTACACCCCATTTTACTGACCCAGGAATGTAGAACTCAGCAGTGCTCATGCTCTCCACTCCACCAGCGACCACAATCTCTGAAGTTTCAGTCATAATTTCCATAGCACCAAAACACACTGCATCTACTCCAGAGGTACAACGGCGATCTACGGTGATCCCAGGCACATCAACAGGCCATCCAGCAGTAAGCAAACCCATACGAGCAATATTGACATATTCACCGCTCTGATAACACTGACCCATTATTACATCGTCAACCGTGGCAGGGTCAACCTTAGCCCTCTTTACCGTTTCATTGAGAACCAAAGCGGTAAGATCATATGCTAGCACATCTCTCAAAGCCCCCAGATAATTCCCAATGGGTGTCCGTACTGCACTCGCAATAACAACTTCTTGCATTTATAACTCCTTTATATAATTTGTTCTATTTTTTATCTGCTCTCCCAGCAAGAATAGGCATAGTATCCTGTACCACGCCCATACAAAACGCACTAGTATAACAATTTTTTTACTGTATGAAAAGTTTGCCCTTTTATTCAGGCTCATTCTTCAATTAGAATAGACTTAGACTATCAAGGGATAAGCATGATACTCCTCTTAAGCCGGTTTCCACTTTGTAATACTCATGTTAAGATAATTTCTCCCAGGTACACATCGATTTTAGTCTGCGCGGTAAATTCCTGCGGTGTATACCCCGGGTATTCAATCTTTACCGAGTATTCCTTTTCTGACTCGAGTTCTTCAAACTCAAAGTCGCCATAGTTATTGGTCTTTATTGTCCTCTTCACACCATCGCCGGTCAAGGTAACATCCACGTTCTCGGCGCATTCATCCTTATCGCCGAATACCACTGTGCCGGCGATAAACCTCTTCGGCAGGCCGATATAGCGTACTTTCTCCTTGAGTTCATATTCAGGGTGAATCACTTCGGTCTTATTTGAAGCTATCAACTGGGATACTTGGCTGTTGGGGTCTTCCAGGTCTCCGAAGTTCAGTGCGCCGGCAGGGCAGACCTCCACACACCTGGGCTCTTTCCATCCTGCATCCAGCAGGTGAGCGCAGAAGGTACATTTCTGGGGGATATTCTTCTGTTCATTCCAGTATATGACACGGTAGGGGCAGGAATCCACTATCTGTTTCTGCCCTACTGCTTTTTCCGGG
>DAOVDO010000022.1 GCA_030669525.1 Dehalococcoidia bacterium
TGCTGCATGGCTGTCGTCAGCTCGTGCCGTGAGGTGTTGGGTTAAGTCCCGCAACGAGCGCAACCCTTGTCCTATGTTAAATTCTCATAGGAGACTGCCTTGTACAGCAAGGAGGAAGGAAAGGATGACGTCAAGTCAGCACGGCCTTTATGTCCTGGGCTACACACACGCTACAATGGGTGATACAAAGGGTTGCCAAGGAGCGATCCGGAGCTAATCCCTTAAAATCATCCTCAGTTCGGATTGCAGGCTGAAATCGCCTGCATGAAGTCGGAGTTGCTAGTAACTGCAGGTCAGCTATACTGCGGTGAATACGTTCTCGGACCTTGTACACACCGCCCGTCACGCCATGGGAGCTGGCAACACTTGAAGTCGATGGGCTAACTTTAACGAGAGGCAATCGCCTAAGGTGGGGTTGGTGACTGTGACGAAGTCGTAACAAGGCAGCCGTACGGGAACGTGTGGCTGAATCACCTCCTTTCTAAGGAGTTGCAAGGCTTATTTGCCTTAAGATTCCTAGGTCGGACAGTAGGTTATTTATAACCTGCTGAAAAGAGTTTTTTTATTCATTCCGCTATTCAGTTGTTAAAGAATGAGTGGTGTATCGCATCTCCTTATTCTCTTCTATCTCATCTTCATACCGTACTTGGTTTCACCTCAATGCTGTACCATACTCCTGCTAAACCCTAAACGTAGAGTTGACTCTAACTCATTTAAGGATTAGTATTAACATAAATAAATTATGATTATTACTTCAATTAATAACATGAAGAGGGAATATGGATTATGTATATATCTTAGTTGGCCTTGCTCTCGTCTTGGGCGGCCTTGTTGGTTATTTTGTCAGGCAGATAGTAGCCAATCAACAGATTCTAGGTACAAGAAAAGAAGCACAGAGATTATTAGATGAAGCAACAGTAAAGCATAAGGAAATGCTCCTCGATGCCAAGCGGGAAGCTGCAGGCCTTAAAAGTGCTGCCGAGGCGGAGAACAAGGAACACCGCCTCCAATTACAAAAATTAGAGAGGCGCCTCGATCAGAAAGAAGAAGCACTAGAGCGGAAACTAAACTCTGTAGAGCGGCGGGAGTATGACCTTGAAAACAAAGCAAAGAACCTTGAAAGATCTAACGTCGAGCTTGAGGAGATAAAGAAAGAGGAGCGGGCGAAACTTGAGTCTCTATCTGGTATATCCAGCGAGGAGGCAAAGCACTTCCTGCTCGATGCTGTAGAGCAGGAAGTTAAAGAGGAAACCTCACGCCAAGTTCGAATATGGGAAACGGAGGTAAGGGAAGAGGCTGATAAGAGAGTTCAAGGTATACTGGCTACAGCTATGCAACGCTGCACCACCGATGTTGTTTCAGAGACAACAGTATCTACCATCTCTTTACCCAGTGATGAAATGAAGGGGCGACTTATTGGTCGCGAGGGACGTAACATTCGAGCTCTGGAACAAGCTACCGGCGTCGACCTTATTATCGATGATACTCCTGAGGCAGTTACCATTTCCAGCTTCGATTCGGTAAGACGCGAAATAGCTCGCGTTTCCCTGGAGAAGCTTATCCTCGATGGTCGCATTCATCCAGCCCGGATAGAGGAAGTGGTAGAGAAAGCTCAAGCTGAAGTTGAAGCCACAATCCGCCGCGAGGGTGAACAGGCTGCTTATGAAGCAGGAGTGCCAGGATTACATCCAGAGTTAATTAAGTTGCTTGGACGGCTCAAATTCCGTACCAGTTATGGACAGAACGTTTTACTTCACAGCCTTGAGGTTTCACACATGGCAGGTATGCTGGCCGGTGAAATCGGGTTTGATACTGCCAAAGCTAAAAAGGCAGGTTTGCTCCATGATATTGGGAAGGCGGTAGACCATGAGGTGGAGGGCTCGCATGCACTTATAGGCGCCAATTTAATCAAACAATGGGATAAGTCTGAAGAAATAGCTCAATCTGTTGCTGAGCATCATGGTGAAGCTTCGACTACCAGCGTTCTGGGCTTCATTGTGGCAGCAGCCGATGCCATAAGCGGTTCACGCCCTGGTGCCAGGCGTGAATCTTTACAGCAATACCTGAAGCGAATCAAGGAGTTGGAGGATATAGCCAATAGCTTCTCTGGAACAAAGAAGGTCTTTGCTATTCAGGCCGGGCGGGAAGTGCGTGTTTTAGTAAAGCCAGAGGAAGTCGATGATCTGGCAGCTATGAGATTAGCCAGAGATATTTCTAAGAAAATAGAGGAAAATCTGAACTATCCCGGTCAAATAAGAGTGGTAGTAGCTCGAGAAACCACAGCGGTGGATTATGCTAAGTAGCAAAGTCAAAACAAAGCATTGAAGATATTAACCATAGGTGACATCATTGGCAAGCCTGGTAGAAATGCTGTAAGGAATTTATTACCAGGATTGCGTCGTAAATATGGGATTGATTTAGTGATAGGCAATGGTGAAAACGCTGCTGGCGGAATAGGTTTAACGCCAAACACTGCACAAGAACTCTTTGATGCAGGCATTGATGTAATAACGTCAGGCAACCACATCTGGTCACATAAGGAGCTTCTCCCCTTTCTAGATGGTAATTCGGCTATTCTTCGCCCCTTGAACTACCCACCAGCATCCCCAGGCCACGGTTATTTGTTCAAGCATAATGTCCTGGTTGTTAATCTTATCGGACGTACTTTTATGGACAGTTTTGACTGCCCCTTTCGAGCTATGGACAGTTTACTGGCTGGGTTCGAAAACAAACCAGATGTTATCATTGTTGACTTTCATGCTGAAGCAACCTCAGAGAAAGCAGCAATGGGCTGGTATCTCGACGGTCGGGTTAGCGCCGTGCTTGGCACGCACACTCATATAGGCACCATTGACACCCGCATATTACCTGGTGGTACCGCTTATGTTACTGATATAGGCATGGTCGGTCCTGTAGACTCAGTCATAGGAGATGACGTAAGTAGCGTGCTTAACCGCTTTCTCACCCAGATACCAAGACGCCTCTCAGTAGGGAAAGGTACCGTCGAGTTCAATGCCATCCTGGTAGAAGTGAATAATGATAACGGCAGGGCAACAAGCATTGAACGCATCCAAAAAACTGTAACCTAGGGCAGAGTATCTATTTGCTCTGGCTACGGAGAGCCACTTTTTCCACAACTTTCAACATCACCTCACCTGCTTTGTCACGAATAACTACCGTAGCGTACTGGTCAAGCGGAGTCGGACTCAAGTTAATGATAGCTAACTTGGCTCCAGCATCCCTGGCATATTCTGGCATGTAAGCAGCAGGATAAACAACCAGAGTTGAGCCTATAACGATGAAAAGGTGACAATTCTGTGAGCGATTGGTGGCCTCCATTAGTGTTTCTTGTGGCAGTGCCTCGCCGAAAAAAACGGCGTCTGGCTTTAATATACCATGACATTCAGGGCAATCAGGAACCTCAATGCCGCTTCTAATCATCTGTAACGCTTGACTTATGGGGAAACGTTCGCCACAACCCAGGCATACAACCCGCTGCATATTTCCATGAAGCTCGAATACCTTTGCCTCGGGAACTCCCGCTTTCTGATGGAGTCTGTCCACATTCTGAGTAATAACGCAATCCAGCTTGCCCAGACGCTCCAGTTTGGCTACGGCATAGTGTGCAGGATTTGGGTCAGCTTCCATAGTAAGACCGCCTTCATTGAGCATCTTCCAGTGTTTTTTACGAGCCTCAGGGCTGCTGAGAAATTTTTTAATGGTAAAATCATCAGGGTCATACCTGCTCCATATCCCTCCAGGCCCACGGAAATCCGGTATCCCCGATTCAGTGCTCACACCAGCGCCGGTAAAAACTACAACCTTCTCAGCCTGTAAAATTAAGTTAGCTAATAACTCGATCTCCACAGTAATGATTCCTCATAGCATGACTTTCACCACCCTGTTAATACCACCTAAATCGGGAATTAACTCAATACTGGCCCCCGAGAAATGACTACTTACCATTGACCTTACCACTTTATCCTGGCCTTGACCCACCTCCATTAACAGGCACCCTCCAAAGCAGATTTTGCCAGGTGCCTGAGTTAACAGGCAGCGTATCTTATCCAATCCATCTTCACCACCAGCTAGAGCCATTATAGGTTCGAAATTTAATATTTCTGGGCTCAACGTTTTCAGCTCACAATTTTTAATGTAAGGCAGGTTAGCCACAATTACATCTACAGGCTCGGGCAGTGGTTCAAGCAAGTCACCCTGGAGAAATTTTACCCGGTCACCAATTCCATGGCGCCGGCAATTTATGTCAGCAACCTGAAGAGCTGAAGCTGAGATATCCGCAGCATAGATATTGACTTCTGGAAGTGTCAGGGCAAGGCTGATAGCAATGGCTCCACAGCCAGTGCCAACATCAGCGATAATAAATCTATTTTTCAGGTAATGGCTGGAGCGAACAATCTTGATAGCCTCTTCTACTAAAAATTCCGTCTCTGGTCTGGGAATAAGAGTACGCTGGTCAAGATAGAAGTTAAAACCATAAAATTCGCATTGACCCAAGATATAAGCAGTCGGCTCGTGAAGAAGACGACGCTGAATAAGATGCCGTAAATGCCTTGCTTCCGCTTCCGTTAACAGTGTCTCTGACTCGCCATACAGTTGGGCTTTCGACATCCCAAGGATATGGCATAGTAAAAGCTCAGCCTCAATGATAGCATCATCAATTTCTGCCGAGAATAAAATATAGCTGGTTGAATGTAAAGCATCGCTCACAATCATGAAAGGACCGCTTCTAACTGTTTAATCTGCTCTTTTACCAATAGCGCTTCAATGATTTCATCAAGTTCCCCATCCAGAATCTGTGGTAAGTTATGGAAGCTGGAATTAATGCGATGGTCAGTAACACGGTCCTGGGGGAAGTTAAAGGTACGTATCTTCTCTGCCCGCTCGCCGGTGCCCACCTGGTTTCTTCGCTCTCTATCTATGCTCTCAGATTGCTCACGTTGTTTTATGTCAAATAATCTGGCACGTAGCACTGCCATCGCTTTCATCCTATTTTTCAACTGCGAGCGTTCATCCTGGCAGGTAGCTACTATACCAGTAGGCAAATGCGTAAGTCTCACCGCTGTAGTTACCTTGTTTACATTTTGCCCCCCAGCACCACCACTATGGAAGAATTCCATCTTGATGTCGTCAGGTTTGATGCTCAGTTCGACTTCCTCTACCTCGGGCAGAACAGCTACCGTAGCCGTCGAAGTATGAATCCGTCCTGATGCCTCAGTAAGGGGAACTCTCTGTACCCGATGCACACCACGTTCATATTTCAGTCTACTGAAAGCACCTTTACCTTTAATATCGAATATCACCTCTTTGAAGCCACCTCGTTCACTCTGGTTACTGTTTATGATATTTGCTTCCCAGCCCTTACTCTGAGCGTAGCGGCTATACATACGGAATAAATCGGCAGCAAAAAGACCTGCCTCATCACCACCCGTACCAGCTCTTATTTCAATGATGACGTCTTTATTATCACTGGGATCCCTGGGTAATAAAGACATTTTGAGCTGGTGGAGAAGGTCATCCTGGCGTTGTCTGAATTCGCTTACTTCCTCTTTGATGAAAGCTGTCATATCAGCTTCGGCAGTGTCGCTGAGTAAAGCCTCCATCTCTGCTAACTCCCTGGAGTTCGCCTCGTATTCCTGGTATATGGTGACGATGTCTTCCAGGCTGGCTTTTTCTTTGCTCAGTTCCCTCAGCTGCCTCGCATCTGTAGCTATCTCCGTCTGCGACAAGAGCTGATTTAGCTCCTCATAGCGTTTCTGTATCAGTTTTAATTTATCTAACATGGCTAATGACCCTATCCATATCAGGACTATTATAGTATAGTAATATAAGCTACTCAAACTCCCTATACTCAGTTCCTCGCCAACGACCTTATCATAAGTTATGTCAAGTTGAGATAGCAAGAATGAAAATTTCACCTCAATGCTATGATTGCCTGCGAAGGCTAATTTGCCAGGCAGCCAGTCTAGCAACTGACAATGCTTCACTTGAGAAGAAGGCAGTAGATGAAGCTATGATAATCCTGGATAATGAATTTTCCTATGACCAGATATCAATTGTGATTGCTACCGATATCCACAAGGTAATAAAGGAAATAACGGGCAATCCCGACCCCTATCGGACAGTGAAGGAGAAGGAAATATCAATTGCCACAGAACTATACCCTGAGATAAGACTTCAATATAAAAATGACCTCAAGAGCCTCCTCAAACTCGCAGCCACAGCGAACGCCATAGATTTCTTCAGAAATCCTGGCGTCATCAGAGATGCTGTAACCAAACCGGTGAACTTCGTCATCGATGACTCAACCCAGTTTGAAACAAGGTTGACAGGTGCCTGCAAGATTTTGTACCTTGCCGATAACGCTGGCGAAATTTTCTTTGACCTCCCTCTGGTCAAGAAGTTGCGGCAATTTGCCGATGTTACCTATGTTGTCAAATCACTGCCTGTTCAGAACGATGCCTGCCTGGAGGATATCAGGAAGGCGGGATTAGAAAGCGAGTTCGGGAGAGTTATGACTACGGGCACGGCCTCGCCTGGAATAGTTTTCTCCTTGGCTTCACCCCTATTCAAACGGGAGTTCGAATCAGCAGACCTGGTATTTGCCAAGGGTATGGGGAATTATGAGTCCTTAAGCGAGCTTCCCAGCGAAGGGAGGTTCTTCTATTGCCTCATGGCCAAATGTAAGCCCGTAGCAGTCTCAATCGGTGTTCCTTTGAATAGCTACGTAGTCATGCTGAGGTAACCCAGAAATCTAAGAGCAGCCTCTCCATTACATACTTCAATCAGCACCTGAACTATTATGGGCATCCAATTCTGCTAAAAACTCGAGCCCCGCTTTTCTGAACTTTTTAAATCTACTCTATTGGCGCATATATTTCAGTCATAAATTCTTCTTGAGGAATGTCATCGAGTTCATTCAATAACACTTCTCTTGCTGGTCCCACCACCTTCTTTCCGTTTTCTTCAAGCCAGATGAAAAGCTTTTTAGAACTTGGAAGCCTGGACTTGCCCCCTTTTCTGTACCAGTTTTTGGGGAGCACGTCACCGGGATGATATAACCAATTAAAACAAGAACTCTTTTCCAATAATCTTCCGCAGCGCTGAACAATAGCTGTTATAGGTATTGGAATCGAAAAGGACAAATACCACCTTCTGAATAGAAGTGGCTTGCTCTTTGAGTAATGAAATAACGGTGCTGATGGCTATTCCCGCTGCCTCATTTACCGGATACCCATATGCACCCGTGCTTATAGACGGAAATGCTATACTGGTCAACCTGCTGTCGGCAGCCACCTTTAAACACTCACGATAGGCACTGGCCAGAAGCTCAGCCTCATTTCTACTGCCGCCATGCCAGACAGGCCCAACGGTGTGTATAACATTATTTGCCTTGAGACTCCCTGCCGTGGTAATTACAACTTTTCCTGCGGGCAGTCGCCCCTGCCGGGAAACAATTTGCTGGCACTCTGCCAATATAGCTGGACCTCCAGCCCGGTGTATTGCGCCATCCACACCGCCACCACCCATCAAGCCAGGATTGGCAGCATTGACTATAGCATCGGTAACCTGCCTGGTGATGTCTCCCTGGACTATGGAGAGCTTTACGTTATTGATAGTTATCCTCATCTCTCCTCCTGTTATTCCGCCAGCACTGATTTCGTGGTCTTGAAGTGAATTTTAGCCACTTCGTCTAATCTTTCCTTGCCGTATTTTTTTACGAATACTTTCCCCGCCTCGATTACTGCTGGCGATGCTCCTTTGGGCAAATCTATTCCGTATTTTCGGGATAGCATTGCCAATCTGCGAATAAACTCCGCCCTGGCCAATATTGAGGCTGCTGCCACCCCCATATCGCTTTCAGCCCTTACTTCCTGTTTCACCTCTATCCCCTTGCCCTTCTCCATTAAGGCATTGATTATGAAATTCCGGTCCCCGAACTGGTCAGCCAGAGCATAGTCACATTCCCTCTCATTTAATATATTCTCTATGACCCTGGAGTGACCCCAGGCAAGTAGTCGATTCAGGTTTCCTATCTTTTTATACAGTTCGTTATACCTGGCAGGTCCTATTGCCACTACCGAGCAGTAACAGGCTTTCCTGATACTGGCTGCCAGTGCTCTTATCGAATTATCGGAAAGCCTCTTGCTGTCCTTAACTCCCATCTCTTCAAGCAACCTGGCAGTTTGATTATCTACCAGCACGCCGGCTGTCACCAGCGGTCCGAAATAATCTCCCTTACCGGATTCATCGCTACCTATCCATTTTTCTAATTTGACCGTCATAATAAATAATCAAGCATCCAGGTTATCTCTATTCCTATAATATCAAACTTCGTGAAACCAGACATCTACAACCCACTCGATAAAGCCTGCCCACCAGAGAAAAAACATCAGAATAGAAAGTCAAGTTCGCCTATTTCCTTATTGCCCGCATAATCTTATCAAGTACAGGGCTGATATCCCTTGAGGTATCGACGACAAAATGATTGCGCCTGAACCTCTCTTGCCGGGGCTTCATTCTCTGATAAACACCCCAGTCAGCCTGTGAGTCATCCCCTGGATCAGGCATCCCTTCCCTGGCAACAAGACGCTGCCTTATTAGCTCCAGAGGGGCTTCAATACGAACCAGTATAATCTTCGCCTTCGTCCTGTCAGCAATTCGATAAAGGTACTCCCGATGTCGTTCCTGAAGGTTTGTAGCATCCAGAATGACCGGAATGCCCTTTCTCAAAAGCTCTTCAATTAGAGCATGACTGGCATTAAAAAGCCGTTTACTTTCAGCTTCGGTATACCCGGGAGAAGAAAACAGTATCTTACGTAAAGTGTCACTCGCCAGGATAACAAACGGCCATCTAACAGCCAGCTTGCGGCAGAAAAATGACTTGCCCGTGCCTGGCAAACCGCTAACCACGACAAATGGAGGCTCCACTTGAGGTTCAGGTAAGTCCTTGAGGCTCTGCCTCAGTTTACCCACATCATCACTTAAACTATCCATCATTGTAGAGATGAGGGTAATTCCTCATCCTGCCTCAGTGCAACAATGCGGTCGCGGAGCATTGCAGCCTTTTCAAACTCAAGATTCTTAGCCGCCTTTTTCATCTGAGATTCCAGTTCCCTGATGATTTGAAGCACTTCCTCTTTAGAGACCGGAGTAACCTCATAAGAAGCCCGTGGTTCAGCTATCGCTTTAACTCGCTCGGTTATATCTTTGATTGCCTTTTTTATTCCCTGCGGAGTTATACCATGCTCATTATTATAGGTCTCCTGAATTCTCCGTCGACGGGAGGTCTCGTCCATCGCCTTTCGCATAGAAGTAGTAATCGAATCTGCATACATTATGGCATGGGCGTTTATGTGCCTGGCAGCCCTCCCCATAGTCTGTATCAGCGCTTCCTCTGACCTGAGGTAGCCTTCCTTATCGGCATCGAGTATAGCCACCAGGCTCACTTCCGGTAAATCCAGTCCCTCACGCAGTAAATTGATTCCCACGACTACATCATATACACCAAGGCGAAGGCTACGGAGAATCTCTACCCTTTCCAGCGTTTCCACCTCCGAGTGTAGATAGTGTGTTTTTATCCCCATCTCCCTGAGATAATCACTCAATTCTTCAGCCATTCTTTTAGTCAAGGTAGTCACCAGACAGCGCTCTCCTTTATCAACCCTGCTTTTTATCTGGTAGATAAGGTCATCAACCTGCCCCTTGGTAGGTTTAACCTCTATAGTAGGTTCCAGCAATCCGGTGGGACGAATTAACTGCTCTACCACCTGCTGACTATGCTCATACTCGTATGGTTTTGGAGTGGCTGAGACGTAAATAACCTGGTTGATATGTTCCTGGAATTCCTCAAAGCTCAGTGGACGGTTATCCAGCGCTGATGGCAGGCGAAAGCCATAGTCAACCAGGGTTTGCTTTCGAGAGAAATCGCCATGAGACATACCCCTGACCTGAGGTAGGGTCATGTGTGATTCATCGATGAAAAGCAAGAAATCATCAGCAAAGTAATCAATTAAAGTCCAGGGTGGACTTCCCGGAGCACGCCTTTGCAGATGCCTGGAGTAATTTTCCACTCCGGTACAGTAACCTACCTCCTGGAGCATTTCGATATCATAGTTGGTCCTCGCCTCAAGCCGCTGCGCTTCAAGAAGTTTACCCATTCCCCTTAACTCCTTTAGCCTTTCTTCCAGCTCACCTTTGATATCATCGATTGCGACCATCAATGTATCACGGGGAGTAACGAAATGTTTGGCGGGATAAATATCCACTTGCTCATGCTGACTGAGTAA
>DAOVDO010000107.1 GCA_030669525.1 Dehalococcoidia bacterium
CGGCGTACCGGGTGGAGAAATGGAAACAGCTGGCTCAGGCTTCCGTAAGGGAGACACGGAGTCGTCTGAAACAGGCATGCTGGGATACTGGTCAGCTCAGTTGGAACTCCGCGATAAACTACCAGCAGATAAATGGCAGAATAGAGTCGGGGCGGACTTGAATTTGCTCCAGGACTACCGCTATGTTCTTCCTCAATCTATGGTAAAAGCTATTACCGAAGGAGACCCCTATCCCATTCGCGCTGCCTATGTGCAGGCGTGTAATCCACTGTCATGCTGGAGTAACATTCAGGAGGCGTACAGAGCGCTCGGAAAGCTAAATTTCCTGGCAGTATCTGATATGTTTATGACACCGACGGCTGCTCTGGCTGATATAGTATTGCCATCGGCCAGCTATCTTGAGTATGATGGCATCGTCATGCCACCAAATAGTTCGCTGGCTCAAGTCCAGCGGAAGGTTGCGCAGATAGGTGAGTGTCGCTCAGATCATGAGATATTAAACGAGCTAGCCAGGAAGATGGGGCTATACCAGTATTTCTGGGATAGTGTAGACGGTTTTTGGGATGCTATATTGGAACCGATAGGGTTGAGCTTTGATGAATTCAAGCGGGTAGGCCAAATTTCTGGTATTAGACAATACCGAAAATACCAGCGGAATGGTTTCAAAACGCCTTCAGGCAAGGTTGAACTTTACTCCAGCCATCTGGAAAAACAGGGTTTGGACCCCTTGCCCGTATATTATGAGCTCCCGGAGACGCCGTATAGTGTCCCTGAGCTGGCTAAAGAGTATCCCTTGCTGTTCACCTCGCGGAAAATAAGCACTTATCGCGATTCCAGTGGCAGACAACTACCCAGTCTAAGGAGCAGTCATCCGGACCCGCTAATTACCATCCACCCGGAAACGGCCAGAAAGCTGGATATAAAAGATGGTGATTGGGTATATATTGAAACCAGGCGGGGTAGAATAAGAAATAAGGCGAGTTTATCAACTGGTGTTGACCCGCGAGTAGTTGCTCTGGAGCATGGTTGGTGGTTTCCCGAAAAGGGGCAGGCAGAACTATTCGGTTGGGCAGAATCAAATATCAATGTACTGACTGATGATAAGCCGCCATTCAGCCGGGAAATAGGTTCAGCACACCTGAAGGGTATAGCATGTAAGGTATATAAAGCGTTTTAATATTTTTCTATCGGGTTGTCCCCAGTATTTCCTCTATGCGTTTACATACCTCCTTAACGCCTTTCTCAACAGCTACTCCCAAATATTTCTTAAAGTCAATAAATTTCCCCACACCCTCTACTACCATGCCTGGGACTTTTGAATCTTTGAGAAGAAAGCTATATAAATCTCCACTCAACTTTTTCCCTATTTCTTCATCAGGGATTGCTCCAGCCAGCGTTGTTATCGCTGTTTTTAGCTGGTTATAGTCTGCTGTCAACTGTGCCAGGTCGCTTGTCAAAGTTGTTTTTTCTGATTCCAATCCATTTATTTTTAAATCCAGCTCAGCTATTTGTGACCTTAAGTTTGCTACCTCTTCATCATGCTCTTTTTTTAACGCTGCTATTTGTGATTCATAGCTTTCCTTTAACTGTTCCTTTTCCTTATCCAGTGTTTTTATTTGTGACCTTAAACCATCTATATCAGCTAATCTCTCCGCAAGCGCTCCATGATCAATCCTTGACTCCTTAATATCTTCCCCCAGTATTGTGGTTAGACTTTCCATAAACTCTTTGGAATCAGTTCTCAAATCCTTGTACTCGTCTCCTAATATTCCAACTACCCTTCCCATAAGTTCGTCATACTTGACGCCTGCCCGGTCACGTTCCTCGTCAAGTGTCATTATATAAGACCTTAAATCGCCTACTTTTCCACCATACTGCTTGTTTAACAGGGTATATATCGCAAAGGCAACTCTCCTGGCCACAGCTTCCCCGTAGCCCTTTATGTCACTGCTTCGTGGACCGAGCACCTTGGTAATCAGCTTATCCTCCAGTTGAAGGCGTTTGTGATAGTCTTTCAGCCCGGCGTCAACCACCGGGTCCAATCCTGCACTGTGATACAGTTGTTCTGACAGTTGTGTTTCTTCCAGTTTCATCTCTTCGACTTTTGTTATGCTGGTTGTTTTTTCCTCTAAATCTGACTTCTTTTCTTCCATTTTTACCACCTTTTTGAACTTATATTTTCCTAGATTGGCCTTGATATTAATACGTTTCATGACCTTTTCTAACCTTCCTTCCCCCTGTACAGAGACAGATTCTGCTCAACTACAAAGCAAGATAGGTATATTAGGGGTAAATTTAGTCTCTTATATATTATATAGTACATTCATTATTTGCTAAATCCCCAAAATGCCCACACCGCTTCTCAGGCCTTCAGTATTATGCACTGGCGTTCTCATAAATAAAATTAGCACGACCCGGCAATTGCCACTTCAAATAGCGATATGTTTGGGAAGGATTGTCGAGTTCATCAAATATTTAGCTGAATTGTTGCCTTTAAGGGACGCGTGAATTAAGATAAACCCTGAATCATGAATCCATACCACTATGCCAGGACTGAGCCAGTCTTAAACCTGAGGGTAGAAAAAACAAACTCAGTATGGTCACCATATTTGGTTAAGTTTTCCACAGCTTATCCAGCACCCGCTGAAGAGAGTCGAATCGTACGGGGAGAGTACTTTCGACCATTAAGGTCTAACAATGTCCCTCTGGTTATTCTCCTTCATGGCATGGGAGACCGTAGTATAGTCCCCTGCAAACTTTTGGCGCGAACCCTGGTCAGTAAGGGGATAGCCTGTTTTATTTTATACTCGGTATTCCATTCCAGCCGCATGCCGGAAACTGTCAGAAGACGAATGCCCAACCTCACTTCCGAGGAATGGTTTGAAGGCTACCGTAGCTCGGTTATTGAAGTGTGCCAGGTAGTGGATTGGGTATGCAGCAGGCCAGAGATTAACCATGAGCAAATAGCAGTGATGGGCATAAGCCTTGGCGGTTTTATTTCTGCTATAGCGATGGGTATAGACGAACGGCTCAGGGCGGGTGTCTTTATTGCCATGGGAGGAAATTCTGAGGTAATCACCTGGAAGAGTAGGGCTGACACCTTCAGAAAAGGGTCTATTTGTGCTGAGGCAGAATGCCGGCAGGCACACAGGTACTACCCGCAATATCTTGCCGACGTGGCTGAAAGGGGGTTTGAGGATGTTGTTCCCTTCAAGCAGTGTTTCCTGACCGACGCCATGACCTTTGCCCATCGTCTTCGGGGGCGTCCGATATTGATGATTAACGCGCTTTGGGACAAGTACATCCCCAGGCAAGCTACAGTTGAATTCTGGCAGGCATGCGGCAAGCCTGCCATCAACTGGCTACCAGCCGGTCATGCGAGCATCTGGGCATGGTATCCTGTTATTAGCAGAAAAGTGACTGCCTTTCTTGGTTCTAATTTCAGCATGTAAAGGTAGCGGCACAGATAGCGGGTGGACATTCCATCGTATTGTGCAATATCTAAAGATGAGCCACCTCAAGCTTTTCTAGGGTGACTATCTCGTGGGTTGGAACCGCACCCGGCGTGGGCTTGATGATGGCATGGTTTAATAGGCCTATACCAAGCATTGACGTTGCAAATGGCCAGGCATGGTTTGGGAGATGACTTTTCCAGTTGCATAGTGGTTGATTGTGGAATTGCCGTCATCGCTTTATACCCCTGGGAATGCGTATTAGTCCGCGTGACAGGAAAAATGCACCAAAGGCCGCGCTGAGTATCATCAGCACAGCCGCAACCACGGCCGGAAGTCCATAGAAAGTATCACCACGATAATACTCTGGTGTAACCCCCAGCACCATGCGTTCAATAGACCAGAGCAGCAGTAAGACTCCCACGACCAAAAGAATCGTTGACCTGGTAGGCATCTTGCCCGCCCCGGGGCGTGAACGCAGTCGCACTGCGCTAGTGTAGCCCAGCAATCCTCCACCCACAAGGCCAAAGAACCATATCACCACCTTCAGGGTGTTCACCATGTTGCTGTCGGCAAGGTGATAGTGGCCCGGTTTGACCTCAAGATTGACCAAGAGTGCGACCAGCGCGACGGCTGCCACTACCAACGCCACAAGCCCTAGAATTTTCGATAGCTTCAACCTTGCCATGGTATGCTCTCTCACCTTCTCAGCAGCAGTATCTTTCGTTTCTGGTGTTTGAGCCGCCGCCCTTTCCCTCCTTTCTAAATCGCCTGGCTCTCTTCCAAGTCTCGCACCGCACCTGCTACAAAAAACATCACTCTCACTGACTTGCTCTCCACATTTTGTACAATATGGCATTTGCTCACCTCCTTTCCTTGGTTCAGTAATTTGCCTTTTGCCTTAACCTTTTCGGTGTAAAAGAAGTCCTGCGTAAGCAGAATTTGTCTGTAGC
>DAOVDO010000093.1 GCA_030669525.1 Dehalococcoidia bacterium
CAGCATCACACAGTTCCAGACTGGCGAAGATGCCAGCTGGACCACTGCCGACTATGATAACATCGTATTTCTTGATCATATATTACGTACTATATAAGTCAACAAGAGCTTTTTCAAGTCTATAGCGTTTAAAATCAGACTACCCTATAGGTCTTGTTATTCGTTTCGCCAATAAAATCGTATTATTATATGCTTCTGAGGTTGCTATGGCTAGTTATTATTGGTAATATGCTGATAAGGCCGTGCTAGGTGGGGAGCTAGCGGTGCCCTGTACCCGAAACCCGCTATAGCGGGGCTGAATCCCTGCTTGAGGTTTTAAACTTATGGGATTGCTTTTGTTGAGCGGTGTTGATAGTTGGGTTCTACACGGCGGAGGGCTATGAACCCCGTCAGGTCCGGAAGGAAGCAGCGGTAAATAGTAACCCCTGGGTGATGTGGAATCGCCTGGCTGGAGCTTGCAGGCGAAAGCCGCTACTAAGGTAGAAATCGAGGGCAGGTGCACGGCCTTAATGACTATTAAAGGACTATATTGATTTCTTTAATTTCCTCTGTTGCTACTGCAATATGATTATCTTTTTTGCGAATTCGTTAGTGTCTTGATCAAATTAGCATGCTTGCTTATCTGTGGTTAATATTGATATGAAGGAAGATATGGCAACTCAGGTTAAAGCCTTACTCCGCCAGTCTGGCTTAAAGGCAAAAAAGAGTTTGGGGCAACATTTTCTGGTAGATGAAGATATTTTAGAGTGCATTGTATCTACAGCTGAACTTAGCCATGGTGATGTTGTGGTTGAGGTAGGTCCAGGCTTGGGTATATTAACCAGAAGGCTGGCTGAGGTGGCAAATGAGGTTATCGCGCTGGAGATTGATCCCGGGTTGGTAAATATACTGAGAAGGAAATTGGCTTCCTTGGGTAATATTAAAGTTATTCATGCTGACATACTCAAGGTTACCCCACATCAGATTCTGGAGAATTATCTTGCTACACCTGAGCTGGCTCGAAACTATAAGGTGGTGGCTAATCTTCCTTATTACATAACATCGCCAGTTGTTCGTCATTTCCTGGTGGCTTCACAGAAGCCTTCGTTGATGGTGGTAATGGTGCAAAAAGAGGTTGGAGAGGCTATAGCAGCTACCTCTGGAAAGATGAGTTTGCTCAGCGTTAACACTCAATTTTATAGCAAACCGACTGTTATAAAATATGTGTCAGCGAATAGTTTCTATCCACCACCAAAAGTTGATTCAGTTATTTTACGCCTCGATGTCTATCCCAAACCACCCATCGAGATATCTAATGTCGAAGGTTTTTTTGATATAGTCAATTGTGGATTTAGTGCTCCTCGTAAGCAGCTTCGTAACGTATTGGCCAAGGCTGTGGGATTGTCGGGTAGCCAGGCTGTCTGGTTGTTGGAAGAGGCTGGTATAGAAGCTAAAAGACGTGCCGAAACGCTTACATTGGAGGAATGGAAAAAGCTATGGGAGGTTTTTAAACCATATAGGGAAAAGTTATCATGCTAACCGTATATGCGCCAGCTAAAATTAACCTTGTTCTCGAAATCCTGGGTAAACATGATGATTATCACCGGATCTCCAGCGTTATGCAAACAATAAGCCTGTACGATGTGCTCAGATTCCAATTGGCAGATGGGATATCTTTTAAATGCAGTGAACTGAACCTGGAACATAACAATATAGTAACCGAGGCGGCCATGCTTGTTAAAAGAACTGTGAGATGTGACAAAGGGGTGTGGATTGAGCTTCACAAGAATATACCTTGGGGAGTGGGATTGGGGGGTGGGAGCAGTGATGCTGCTGCTGTTCTCCTAACACTTAATAAGCTTTGGAAGTTGGAACTGTCAGTTCCTGAATTAGCCTGTCTGGCATTTAAACTGGGTTCAGATGTACCCTTCTTTGTTTATGGAGGTACAGCATTGGTGGAGGGGAAAGGGGAAAAGATAACCCCGCTACCATCCTTATGTCCGGCTTGGTTTGTTTTGATGGTACCGCCTATACCAAAAATAGAGAACAAGACAAAGCAGCTTTATGGTAGCTTGAATAAGGGCTATTTTACTGGGGGAGAATTTGTTCATGCTGCCTTGTTGCCTTTAATGCAGGGCAAGGCAATTGAGCCCTGCCTTATGTTCAATGCTTTTGAAAAAGTAGCTCTAAACTTCTTTCCTCAGCTTGGTGAATATAGAAGAAGATTTGAGGAGGCTGGTGCATCAAATGTTAATCTGGTTGGCTCTGGAGCATGTCTTTTTACTCTTGTTTATAGTAAGGATGAAGCTGATAGCCTGTTTTTACGACTAAAGAGGCAGGGGTTAGAATGCTATATAGCGTCTGCTCTTTTAAGGGATAACTAGTTGGTAGCTTTTATACTCCTGCCTTTTTAGTGTTTTTGTGATAGTGCTAACTTTACTTCTTCCGCTCTAGTTTTAACCAAACCATTTAACTTTGCCTTAAGTAGTATCTGGAGAATTTTCCCCAGTTCCGGTCCAGCAGGGATACCAAGTTTTATTAAATCTTCTCCATTGAGTATCGTCTTTACATAAAGTAGCCTGCTCAGGAATAACTCAAGATTGGAACATGCTGCTCCAGATTCCGAGGCTATAGCATTGGTCTGGATGGACAACAGGCTATACTTGTGTAGTAAGTAGTAAATTTCGCTATGTCCAATACGGGGTTTATCTAATAAGTAAAGTTTACTCTGCAGACTAAGTGTATCACGAAGCGCTTGGGCCAACTTGGTTGATATGTTAAGGCGGTTAATGAGGTGCTCGTTTTCCTCTGTGTGGAGATGGTAAATAAGAAGGCATAGATAAAGGGAAGATAATTGGCTGGGCTTATTCAGCGAGCGTGCTTTATTAAATTTCTCAGCAATCCACCCATTACCTTTAAGAGATGTGTTTATTCTCTGTAGCGCTCCCAGCTTGGTTAGTCGATTAAGGGTTTGTTCTGGCTGCTGCTCCCTGAATATTAACTCCAGCTCGTGTCTTATGCGGTCACCACTTATAGTATCCAGCATAGGGATGTTATGCTTAAGCAGTCGTACAGTTTGCGGTTCGATCTCGAATTTCAGTCGTTGTTCGTATCGGGCAGCTCGAAAGATTCTGGTGGCGTCATCACGGAAACTATCAGGGTGTAAGATGCGAATAAGATGATGTTCCAGGTCGTTTTTACCTTGATAGGGGTCGATTAAGTCTCCATAGTTGTTTTTGTTAAGGGATATAGCCATAGCGTTTATGGAGAAATCACGGCGAAAGAGGTCATCGTTGATGGTGCCCGGGGTAACTTGCGGTAGTGCGCCGGGCTTGGCATATAACTCGCCTCGCGCAGTAGCCATATCCAAAGTGAAATTGTTGTAGCTAAGCTTGGCAGTGCCAAAGCGAGGGTGTGTAATCAGTTTTACCTGATCAGCTTTAGCTATTTGGTGGGCTAGATTCACTGCGTCACCCTCGATTACTAAATCCAGGTCGAAGTTGGGGTGGTCCAGTAGAATGTCGCGTACGATACCTCCAACAAGATATGCCCTTTGCCCATATTGATTGGCCTTATTGCTAATAGCCTTAATCAACTCCAGCGATTGCTGAGGCAAATATCGCTCAATTTGTAAAGTAAGATTTACTAATTGCTTCATTTCGACTAATTCAAATCTGTAATTGTTGGTACTATTATAGCATCGCTTCCTACCCATGAGTGTTTTCACCGTCACGCATTCTTACTGGAGAATTTATTTACTGCGCAGCCTTACATAAAGCAGAGGGTCTTATTGTTTGAGGAATATGGATATATTGGAAAAGATGCTACTGTGATTTGCACCATCCCGCAGCTGTTTCCACACGGTTTGATATGGAGCCCAACAGTGGTTGACATGGGCAGGGTATGATAGGTAAAATACTATACTTTGGATGGATGTAGCGAAGAATGGCTAATGTAAGGCTTGATACGGGTGAGAGTTTTGAGAGTTTACTGCGCAGATTTAACAAGCAGGTGCAGGGAGATCGTATTTTAGCTGAGGTTCGCCGTCGCAGATTCTATGAAAAGCCCAGTGAAGGGCGCAAGAGAAAAGAAGCGATGAAGAGGCGAAAAAGCTCCAAATAGCTAAGGTGATTTGCGAAAGTAAGATAAGAGAAGACCTTAAAGAGGCACTTAAGCAACGTGATGGAATAAGAGTTTCCACATTGCGTTTGCTCTTATCTAAAATAAAGAACGCCGAGATTGCACAGCAATGTCCCCTTGATGATAATAGAATTCTTGATGTTATTACTAAGGAAGTAAATCAGCATAGGGAAAGCGTTAGAGCTTTTAGAGAGGGAAATCGCATTGATCTTGCAACTCAAGAAGAGACAGAGTTGTCTATCCTGCTGAAATACCTTCCCGAGCAGATGAGCCGCCAGGAAATCATAATGGCAGCGCAGCAAGTAATCCGAGTGGTCGGAGCTAAAGGGGTGAGTGATAAGGGGAAGGTCATGTCTCAGCTTATACCACAGCTTAAAGGTAGAGCTAGTGGAAAAGAAACAAGCGATGTGGTTTCGGAGTTACTTACCAGTCTGTAGATTTTCGAACGGCAACTGTTTTTAGGTGGGTAATACTTTCATTTAGCGTGTTACTGTGTCCTGGGAAGGCTTACGAGTCGCCACTAGGCAGTGCAAAGGGCAATCTTTAATTTAGGAGGTGACCAGTGACTATTTCTAAAGAGGATCTGGATAGCGTTGCTTTAAATATAAAAGAGTACAACCTTATTGTTCAGCGGTTGGGACGGGAGCCAAATCAAGTGGAGTTAGGGATGTTTGGATCTTTATGGAGTGAGCATTGTGG
>DAOVDO010000120.1 GCA_030669525.1 Dehalococcoidia bacterium
ACTCATATATCCGTAAGGCAGCAATCAAATATAAGGTGCCTTATATAACTACATTAGCCGCTGCTGCCGCTGCCGCTAGGGGAATTGCCGCCTATCGTCAGGTTAAGTCAGGAGTCAAAGCCCTCCAAAGTTATCATACGGAAATTAAGTAGCCATACGTCACTATCAAAGCGACACAACCTATTAATTGGCATTGGAGCTTATCCCCATTTACTGGTGATAACCTAAAATACAAGTGCACTCTCGCAACAACGATTATGACGCTGACCTTCAGGAGCTGGCCACAGAGTTAACTCTAACTTAAAAGTTGGTATAATTATTTCGGGCAGGTTGCTGTGTTTCACGTACTGAATCGAGAGCAGAGAGAGCAAGACAGTGGATAATGCCATATTCAAAGATAACAACATATGAGATTTTATGAATTCGAAGCAAAGAGCTTACTAAAGAAAGTATTAATTGCGGTACCAGAGCAACGCCTGGCCAGAACAGTCGAGGAAGCAAAGAAGGTTGCAACTCAGATTGGCTTCCCCGTGGTGTTGAAATCACAGGTGCGCAGCGGTGGGAGGATGAAGGGGGGAGGAATCAGGTTTGCCACCGGTGAGGATGAGGTTGAGGAAGCAGCTTCGAGCATTCTTAACGCAAAGATAAGAGGGAAAATACCTATCGGGATACTGGTCGAAACTAAGTGCCCCGTTCAGGAAGAGTATTATCTGGGAGTTACCTATGATGCTGCGGCCAAACTACCGGTAGCTATCTTTAGCGACCTGGGGGGAATTGAGATTGAAGAGGCAGTAAAACGAAACCCGGAGCGGGTGGCGAAAAGTCACATATTGGTACTTTTGCCTTTTTCTGACTTTCAGGCAAAGCAGTTGGTTAGCAGTGTTGGGATTACGGGGACCGACCTGAATCCTCTCACCCAGATCCACTCTAATTTGATTCGCACATTTCTCGACTATGACCTGACTTTGGCTGAAATAAATCCGCTGGCCAAACTCTCCGATGGCTCGTTCGTTGCCCTTGACGCCCATATTGAGATGGAAGATGTTGCCATTCCCAGACACAGCCAGGATTTGACTGAACTGGAAATAGGCCAAATCCAGGAGGCCACTGACTTAACCCCGTTCGAAAAGAAGGCAGCGCAAATGTTTTCCGGCAAAGGGTGGGTAGCCGGGACTATGGTAGACTTTGGTGGCCCAATGGCTCTGCTTACCGGGGGTGGTGGAACCAGTCTTGTAATATTCGATTCGGTTAGAAAGCAGGGGGGTGCTCCAGCAAACTTTTGTGACATGGGAGGTAATTTCGGGGTTGACAAGGTGTACCAGATGGCCAAGTTATTGCTGGAAAAATCCGGGGTGAAGAAAATTGCCGTTATTACCTGTGTGCTTCAGGTAGCAAGGGCTGACCTGATAGCTCGGGGAGTGATTAAGGCAATTCTTGAGAAAGGTTACTCTCCAGCGGAGAAGATTGCCGTTTTCCGTGTTCCCGGAGGCTGGGAGGAAGATGGTTTTCGCATTCTTAAAAAGTACAATGTTAACTTCTTAGACCGTTCCTTCACGATAGATGACGCAGTACGGGAAGCGATAAGGAATATGAAGTAAATGTCTGTTCTTGTGGACGAGAAAACAAAGGTTATCATTCAAGGAATTACCGGGCGAGAGGCTATTACGACAACTCGGGGCTGTCTGGACTACGGAACCAGGATAATAGGGGGGGTTACCCCTGGTAAGGGTGGCTCGGAGGTTTATGGTGTTCCCGTATATGACTGTGTACGCGATATTAGGAAAGAACATGAAGTGGATGCTTCTGTTATCCTTGTTCCAGCTCGTTTTTGCAAAGATGCTGCTTTTGAAGCTATTGCCAATGGAATCCCCGTCATTAACATTATTACCGAGGGAATACCAAGACGAGATGTGGCTGAGATTCTGGAGTTCGGCCGACAGCACGGAACCAAAGTCATCGGTCCCAATAGTGTGGGGGTTATTTCCCCAGGGAAGGCAAAACTTGGTCCAATAGGCGGTCCAGTCCGAGATGCCAACAAAACGTTTACTCCTGGTCCCGTTGGTGTTATTTCTCGTAGTGGTGGCTTTACTGGAGAGCTTTCCAATACACTTACCCATAGCGGACTGGGACAGAGCACAGCTATTAGCATGGGTGGAGACCCACTTGTAGGTTCTACTTTTGCTGAGCTTCTGCTTCTATTTGAAGGGGACCCTGAGACCAAAGCGGTATTAATCTTTGGTGAGCCGGGGGGGAATCTAGAGGCAGAGCTGGCGAGTTGGGTTCAGCATCAGGGCACAAGATTACCTATCGTTGCCTTCATAACTGGACGCTTTGTGGAAGAGATACCCGGCGTATCATTTGGACATGCCGGCAGTATTGTTCACGGTAGCAGTGATACTGTTTCTTGCAAGATGGCTCTTCTTCGCGAGGTCGGGATAACAGTCGCTGAGGAAGTCTCACAGATACCTGCACTGTTGAAAGAAAGGATATAAGTAAGGATATAGTATGTCTGAGATATTCATTAAGCTTACCATTGATGGGGGAAAATGCATTAGCGCCGATGGGTGTTTGACCTGCGTCAGGGTTTGTCCTGTGGGAATATTTAAGCAGGCAGATGATAAGACTCAGATTGTGGTTGACGAAGCCAATGAGGATGAGTGTACTCTATGCGACCTCTGTTTAGAACAATGTCCAGTTCAGGCAATAACCTTACAGAAGCTCTATTGATTCAGAAATCACTCGGAGGTTAATATATGGAACTGCCCACAAAGGTTCAAATTGTTGAGGTTGGTCCCAGGGACGGATTTCAAATCGAACCTGTTCTTATTCCCACGGAGCAAAAAATTAAGATTATTGACAAGTTATCAGAAACCGGTTTGCAGAGAATTGAGGCCACATCCTTTGTCCATCCCAAGGCTATTCCCCAACTGGCTGATGCTAGCGAGGTTATGGCTGGAATTACCAGAAAAGAAGGGGTTACTTATACAGCTTTAGTCCCTAACGTAAAGGGCGTTGAGAGAGCCTTACAAGCGGGAGTTAGAGAAATCAATCTCGTTGTTTCAGCCAGTGAAAGCCATAATAAAAATAACGTTAATATGTCCGTTGCTGAATCTTTAAGCGTATTTAGGGAAGCGGCTAGAATAGCGCTGGACAATGGAATGAGGGTCACTGGAAGCATTGCCACTGCTTTTGGTTGTCCTTTCGAGGGGTGGGTGCTGCCACAAAAAGTAGAAGAGATAGCTCAGGAATACCTTACCATGGGAGTACGTGAGGTCTCTCTAGCGGATACTACAGGTATGGCTGCTCCTTCACAGGTAATAGATATGGTCAGTAGATTAAGGGGTCGATTTAAGGATGTTGAGTTTCGCCTCCATTTACATAACACCAGGGGAGCAGGTATGGCCAACGTATTGGCAGCTCTATTCGAAGGAATTACTATCTTTGATGGCTCTATAGGTGGGCTGGGAGGCTGCCCCTATGCTCCAGGAGCTACTGGTAATATACCCACAGAGGATATGGTTCACATGTTAGAAAGCATGGGGATTGACACTGGCATCGACCTCTCAAAGTTAATTGATGGCGCTAAAATGGTTCAGGAGCTACTGGGGAGGGAGCTGCCCGGACAGGTAATGAAGGCTGGTACTGTCCCTTGGGCTACTAAAAAACAAGCGGGCAGATGAGTAAAAAACTGTTGTCCAGTTGCAACTAGGTTTGATCCGGAATCCTTGACTTTGCGGTTTTCTTCGTTCAAAATGTGGTGGACAGAGTAGACATCATTCCAGATGCCACAATTCAGTACTTACTATCTCTATGCGTCCTAATTTTAGCCTCGCTTTGTACCTTTTAGTCCCTTTATGTTCTCTTTCGTGCTTAGAAGTTCGTTAGCAAAATGTTGGCAAAACCCTCTAGGGATGGTGGCAAAGAGGGGGATTTTGAGACTGAGCCGCACAGGAGTCGAACCTGTAACCTGCTGATTAAGAGGCACGAGCCCTATCTTCTATCAGGTACCGATTATACCCATCCAGTCTCA
>DAOVDO010000027.1 GCA_030669525.1 Dehalococcoidia bacterium
TTTTTCTCTTCCTCCCTTCAGCCGATAAACTATGCTTATTACCTCAATCTTCCAGAGAATTACGATGATATATTAAAGACCAGCCAGGATAGGGAATGTGAAATTAATGCCAAGTTAATCCTAAAAGAGGTCTAATAAGCAGGAGGTAATTATTTTAGATGCAGAACCCACCAAGGGACAAGAGGTAATAAACCATTCGGCTTTCTTTTTAAGTAGCACAAATCCCTGGATTACTTTTAAGAGCGAATGCTGCTTCTGGAGTTCCTAATACAGCAGGTGAAAAGGGAGGAAATGGCAACTCCTAACTGGCTAATTGTCGGGCTGACTTTTCCCTCCACAGCCCCTTAATCTGAGCAGCTAAATTATCGAGAGGTAAAAGTTGAGCTTCCTTATCTGTACGCCACTTTATTTCAATTTCCTGACTTTTAAGTGTGCGCGGACTCAGGGTCAACCTCAGAGGCATTCCAAGAAGATCAGCATCATTGAATTTAACCCCGGGCGATTCATTGCGGTCATCGAAAAGAACTTCCACCCCTTTTTCTTCCAATGATTGATACACCTCTTTAGCCTCAGTGGCAACAGAGGGATTATCTAAATGCAGAGGGCAAAGATGTACCTGATAGGGAGCAATCATTAGCGGCCAGATAATGCCTTTATCATCATGGCTTTGTTCTATCACTGCCGCCAAAAGGCGCCCTAATCCAATACCATAAGAACCCATAACCATAGGCTGGGATATACCATCCTGATTTAGAAAAAATGCTTCCATCTTTTCGCTGATAAAAGTGCCCAATTTAAATATATGTCCCACCTCAATGCCACGAGTAGCCGTTAACGCACTTCCGCAACCGGGACACACATCGCCACCCCGAGCCAGAGCAATGTCAGCCATAAGGTCAACCTGAAAATCCCTGGGGTAATTGACATTCTTGAAGTGATACCCTCGTTTATTAGCTCCAGCAACAAAATTTGAGCCTAAAGTTATGGAGCCATCCGCAACAACCCTGATATCTTTTAACCCCACGGGTGAGGCGAAGCCTGCTACTATACCTGTCTCACCCACCTCATCCTCGGAGGCTAACCGAAGTCCTGAACATTTCAATAGATTTCTCAACTTTGTCTCATTCACAACCAGGTCACCTCGAATCACAACGAAGACTAGCTCACCATCAACAGAATAAAACACAGTTTTAAGGGTTCGATTCAACGGCGCACCAACAAAAGCAGCTACTTCTTCCATGGTTTCTGCCCCTGGAGTATCTATTTCCTCCACAGGAAGCAGGGATTCGCTATTTGCTCTCGTCTTAACACCCTGAGCCTTTTCGGCATTGGCAGCGTAACCACACTCGGTACAATAAATAATTTCATCATCACCTGATTCAGCGATAACCATAAACTCATGGGAGTCTTTGCCACCTATAGCACCGCTGTCGGCTTCCACCATTAAAGCGGGTAAGCTAAGGCAAGCGTAAATATTCTTGTAAGCCTGGCTCATTTTCTTATAGCTTTCATCCAGACCATCGTTATTAACATCAAAGCTATAAAGATCCTTCATAATAAACTCACGGACTCTCAATAATCCACCACGAGGACGAGGCTCATCACGAAGTTTGGTCTGAATCTGATAAAGAAGCAATGGTAAATCACGATAGCTCTGCACATGTCTCCGTGCAAGGTCAGCAATAATTTCCTCATGAGTAGGTCCTAAAGCTAACTTATGCTGTTTGCGGTCAGTCAAGGTAAACAGAGATTGACCAAAGGAAGCACAGCGACCTGATTGTTGCCATAACTCAAAAGGCTGCAGCACCGGCAGCATCAATTCCTGACCACCAGCCTTATTCATTTCCTCTCTGATTATCTGCTCTATCTTCTTAAGCGCTCGCCAGCCAAAGGGCAAATAAGAATAGATTCCAGCAGCTACCTGGGCAATCATTCCGCTTCTAAGAAGAAGCTGATGACTTATGCTTTCCGCTTCTGCCGGTGCCTGTCTTAAAGTCTTGCCGAAAAGTTTCGAGTAACGCATTTTCTTGCTCCCAAAAGAAACTATTAATCATTTAAGTAACTAATCAAATTTTACCAATTCTTCCCCCGAAGCTCAGGCAACCTTGTTTATCTCTGTTATTAAAGCCTCCAACAGTTTTCCCCCAGTTACCGTTCTTACCACCTTCCCTTTCCTAAATATAATACCCTTACCCTTGCCACCGGCAATACCCACATCAGCATCCCTGGCCTCTCCAGGACCATTAACCACACACCCCATTACTGCTACCTTGATAGGCTTGGTAATACCTTTAAGATATTCACTCACAGCTTCAGCCAGGGCAACAACATCGACCTCAGCCCGACCACATGAAGGGCAGCTTACCAGAGTTGGTCCTCGCTGACGAAGTCCCAGGCTCTTTAAGATTTCATAAGCAGCAAAGACCTCTTCACAGGGATGGGCACTAAGTGAAACTCTTATGGTATCACCAATTCCCTGCTCAAGAAGTATACCAATGCCCACAGCACTTCTTATAATCCCTGTCTGGGGAGGCCCCGCTTCAGTGATACCCAAGTGTAAAGGATAGGGTATCTTGTTCGCAATCAGCCGATAAGCCTGAACAGTAACAGGCACATCAAAGGCCTTCAGGGAAACTTTAATCAAATTGAAATCCAGGCTTTCCATAAGCTTTATCTGCTCCAACGCCATATCAACCATTCGCTCAGCTAAAGGAGCATCAGGTTCGAAATTCAAAGGCATGCTGCCAGCATTCACTCCAACACGAATTGGTATCTCTCTCTCCCTGGAAACAGTTACCACTTTAATAATCTGCTCCCTCTGATGAATATTGCCCGGATTGATTCGTAGTCCATCCGCGCCAGCTTCTAAAGCAGCTAAAGCTAAACGGTAGTCAAAATGAATATCGGCGATAACAGGCACGGAAACGCTTTTCTTTATGACTGAGATACTTTCCGCTGCTTCTTTATCTGGAACTGCCACTCGTACTATTTCGCACCCACAGTCTTCTAGCTGCTTGATTTGATTCACGGTAGCAGGAATATCACGAGTGTCAGTTTTAGTCATGGACTGCACCGCAATGGGTGCATCACCACCAACTGTTACTTTACCAACTTTTAAAGGAACAGAAATCCGGCGAATCATAATCCAAAACTCCTGCCCTCAATCAAGCGTAGTATATCATTGAAAGTTATCAGCACCATCAGTGAAATCAAGAAAGCAGTACCTATAGTATATACCAAACGCACCGCATGACGAGATAGGCGTTTCCCGCGTCTGATACCTTCAATAAGCGCCACCAGCATTCCTCCCCCATCCAGAGGAGGAATAGGGAAGAAATTAAATAAACCAATACCCAAACTAATAATGCCAGCCATAAATAGCACATTGCTGAACCCAAATGATTTTACTGCCTCCACAACTAACTGGCCCGCACCTATTGGTCCCACGAGCGCCTTGCCCGGGTCTTCTTTAATCAGTGGAATGGAAGCCACCAGCATCTGAGGCATATGGATAATGAAGCTACCTCCCAGATAAATCGCCTTCCCTATAGAAAGTCGCTCATCCTCGATATGAATTCCTTTTACCCAACTCAGTTCAGCGCCCATAATCTGCTGCATAGTACCAGATTCCTTAACCAGCTTGGTTGTAACTACCTCCTCTCCTCTCAATAAAACTAGTTGCGCTTCCCGTTCGTCTGCAACATGATTCAACGCCTCAGACATACTTTCGCTATTATATACTGCTTGCCCATTGACACTTACGATGGTGTCCCCGGCCAAAATACCTGCATTATATGCTTCTGACCCCTCCTCAACCTTGCTTACTATATTCCAGCACAGTACTATACCTATTGCCCGCCTCTCCAATAAAGGATCATACCGTGGCTTAATACTGGTTTTTTGCTGAGTGTCATCCCTCTGTAAGACAAAAGTTATCTCTTCTCCTTCCTCACACGAATCTATTATGCGCTGTACACCTCCCCATGTGTAAACACGCTCTTCATTTATCTCCAGGATGACATCCCCAGGCTCCATTCCTGCATTCTCTGCTGGTGAACCAACTCTCACAGAGTGCACCATAACCCCATCGCCAGCTATAACACCCGCAGGCAGCATAAAAAAGGCACTGAGCAGGATAAAAGCTAGAAAAATGTTGGCTACTGGGCCTGCTGCATAGATTCCCAACCTCCTCCAGGGGCCCTGACTGGCAATGCTCCCGGACACCGTAGGGTCATCTTCCCCGATACTCTTGACGAAGGCTCCCACTGGTATAGCATTGATTGAATACAGAGTATCGCCCCACTTAATACTAAAAAGCCGCGGTGGATACCCCAGACCAAATTCCTCTACCTTTACCCCAGCACGCCTGGCAGTAATGAAATGCCCCAGCTCATGAATAGAAGTCACGACAAATAGAGTCACAACGAAAAGAATAATAATTATAGCAATGTTCATTACTTGCACCCCTCACGTGAACGGGGATAGAGGTGCTCAATATATCCTCTTGCCCAAGCATCAGCCTTTAAAATTTCATCCACGGTGGGATTGCTTATACCTTGGTGTACTTGCAAAGCGTCTTCTATCAATGGAGCGATATCAAGGAAACCGATTTTTTTTGATAGAAAAAGCTGCACGGCAATTTCATCAGCAGCGCAAAGCACCGCCGGATAAGTCCCACCATACCTACCAGCATCCAACGCTAGCTCGAAACATGGAAACCTGCTCTTCTCTACTGGTTCGAAATTCAGACAACGGACCTTGCTTAAATCCAGACTCGGTAACTTCAAATTTAGTAAACGCTCAGGATAACAAAGCGCGTACTGGATAGGCAAGCGCATATCGGGAAAACTAAGCTGAGCTTTTACTGCACCATCTATAAACTCTATCATAGAATGAACAATACACTGTGGATGAATTAATACATCAATTTTCTCAAAGGGAATATTAAAAAGCCAATGCGCTTCGATAACTTCCAGCCCTTTGTTTAAAAGCGTTGCTGAATCAACAGTGATTTTTCTTCCCATTTTCCATGTGGGGTGATGGAGAGCTTGCTTCACCGTTACCTCGCTTAACTCAGATAAGGAATAGCCATAAAATGGTCCACCAGAAGCAGTTAAGAAAATTCTCTTCGGTTTACTTCGTTCTCCCTGAAGACATTGCCAGATAGCGCTATGCTCGCTATCAACGGGTATTATCTGGGCCCGGTGACATTTTGCTTCCTGAATGATTATTTCACCTGCCATCACCAATACTTCCTTATTCGCCAGAGCAACAGTTTTCCCCTCTCTTAAAGCTGCCAATGTTGGCTCTAATCCTGCTTTGCCTGAGGTAGCCACGAGAACTAAATCTACCTCTGGATGGCAAGCAATTTGTTCCATAGACAAGAATTCATGCTTACAGGAAAAGTCAGGCTTAACCGAGGAATAAAACATCACAGGTTGAAATTCACTGATTTGTTTTTCCAGTAGCCTGAGGTTTGCACCTCCAGCTAAACCTATTACGCGAAATTTGGCAGTGAGCGCACGGATGACATCCAGTGTTTGTTGACCTATTGAACCTGTTGATCCCAGGATAGCTATTCTTTTTATGCCACTATCCATAACGCGTAATAGTATACCATTGCCCCAACAAATATGAGGCTGTCGAAACGGTCAAGAACACCACCATGTCCCGGCAGCAAATTGCCTGACTCTTTCACTCCTATGTTACGCTTAAGCAACGATTCAACCAGGTCACCAAGTTGGGCAAAGATACCAATTAGACCACCGACGAGTATAACCTGCCAGTATTCAAGAGTGGAGTAAGAAAAGAGAATTGGAATCTGGTATATTATTATAGAGACCACAATTGCACTCAATATACCACCCAAGGCTCCTTCTTTGGTTTTACCAGGGCTTATAGCTAAGGCTAACGGACGTTTACCCCACGCCCTCCCTACAAAGAAGGCACCGGTATCATTAGCAAAAGTGCTGAACATAGCCAGGTAGACCCAACTCGTTCCATCTTCCAAGGTTCGTAGGTTTATCCAGTAGCTGAGCATCCACCCTACATAAACCACACCTGCCAGCATCCATGCCCAGTTATGAAAAGCTTTTTCCCTCGGCGAGTAGAACAATAGCCAGATTAAAGAGACCACCACAGCAAACGCCATAATTGTAGGTAATATATTTGTGCCTTTGTAATGAGGACTCAGCGCAATCGCTAACGACCATAGCAGACCAAAATAAGTCAGAGGACACCTTTTATCGAATTCTTCAGCCATGCGTAAGAACTCGAAGGTTCCAATTAACACAACTACGGCTAAGAGAATACTAAACCAGAGGGCACTAAACCACACAAGTATAATAAGGAGAGGTATAAATATAGCTGCGGTGATAACTCTTTGCTTGAGCATAAGCCTATTTTACCAGCTTTTAAGCTGTTACAGGCTAAATATTATGCTTAGGATTGGATATTGAATCCAAAAAGTCAGGGTTTTAAAGCCCCCTGTAAGTTTTAAGGTTATATTTCCCTTATTTCCTTTTCCTTCTTCTGCCCTACTTCAGTAGCTTTATCCACGAAACTATCATTAATCTCATCGACACGCTTGACAGCGCTCTTAAGTTCGTCTTGTGATATTTCCTTGCTTTTCTCCATATCCCTTAGCTTTCCGATGAAATCACGTCTTGTATTGCGTAACACCACACGCCGCTCCTCTACCTTTTTAGACACTACCTTTGCCAACTCAATGCGACGTTCCTCACTAAGAGGCGGAATGACCATTCTAATTACGCTACCATCATTCACAGGATTAATGCCAATGTCAGACTTAAGAACAGCCTTTTCAACGCTGCGTAATGAACTACGCTCCCAGGGCTGAATGACAATTAAATTAGCTTCAGGGGTAGAAATTGCAGCGATCTGATGAAGCTGAACAGGAACACCATGATAATCAACCATAATGTTTTCGACTATAGCTGGGTTAGCTCGTCCAGTACGGATAGCATCTAATTCCCTCCCTAAACCATCGACAGTTTTTTGCATCTTCAGGTTTAGTTCGAGGAGTATCCTATCTACCATAAGCAGCCTTCAGTAAGGATAATGAATATTGATAGCTAGCAGCCCAGTTCGAATCTGCTGAACCTTCGTACCTTGATATTTTCTCCCACTCTGGCTATTGCTTCAGTAACAATTTCGCCCACCGTTTTGCTGGGCTCTTTGATAAAGAGTTGAAGCATAAGACAAACTTCCTGGGGTTCTAATTCTGCATCTGGTGGTATTTCTTCAGGGGTGATAAATTGTGGTGACGCAGCAGCCACTTGCATCGCCAAATCATGAGCAAGCTGCTTAAACACGTCAGTGCGAGCTACAAAGTCGGTCTCACAATTCACCTCCACCATTGCACCCACCTGTCCCGTATGATGGACATACGCCTTAATTACTCCTTCGCCCACAATGCGCCCTGCCTTCTTTTCAGCAATCGCCAATCCACGAAGTCTTAGCTCCCTGATTGCTTTTCCTATATCTCCAGCCGACTCCAGCAAGGCATTCTTGCACTCAAGCACACCAGCATTAGTTCTTCCTCTTACTTCTTTTATAGCTTCCGTTGACACTTCCATCAGATTAGCTCTCCTCAGGATTAAATGTATAAGAACCACCAATTCCAATGGTTTCTTCAGACTCTGTAGATGTTAATTCAGTAGTTTCTACTTCTGCCGGAATTTCCGTCGTCTTACCCTCAATTATGGCATCAGCAATTTTACTACAAACCAATCTTATTGCCTTGATAGCATCATCATTAGCAGGAATAGGGTAATCAATATCATCAGGGTCGCAATTAGTATCCACAACAGCTATTACAGGAACATCTTTTTTCCTGGCCTCGGCAAATGCGATCTTATCCTTGATAGGGTCAGCAATGAAAAGAGCTCCTGGAAGGGCAGTCATCTCTTTAAAACCACCCATTTGCTCATTTAATCGCCAGATCTCCTTTTCTAACCTTACTCTTTGTTTCTTAATCAAGCAATCAAACTCGCCTTTTTCCCTTCTATCTTCCAATCGAACCAGATAATCAATTCGAGCCTGTATAGTGGCAAAGTTAGTAAGCATTCCTCCCAGCCATCTCTGATTGACATAATATGCACCGCATCTTTTAGCTTCCTCCTCTATCACCTGCTGAGCCTGCTTCTTGGTGCCCACAAATAGAATAGCCTGGCCACTTGCTGACAGGTCCTGAGTAAAAGAGCACGCTCTTTCCAGAAGGGTAACAGTTTGCTCCAGGTCTATGATATGTATCCCATTGCGCTGGGTAAAAATATACTTCTTCATCTTGGGGTGCCATAAGCTGGTGGGATGACCGAAGTGAGCACCCGCTTCTAAAAGTTCTTTTACCGATGGATTCTCCACTATTCTCCTAAATTACTGACCGTTAAAACGTATGTAATGTAGCATAATCGGCACAGGTAGCGCAAATATCAGCACTGAGTCATGTATTAAGAGCCACCAATCTATATGAACTGGATCAGCCAGTTGCTACATCCTACACAGTCACCGCAGTCACACGAGCACAGTATGGATACCCCCGATCCTGCCAAACCCTCCTGTCCTGAATTATCCGGTCTCAGTGGTTCATACCTAAGATCACCAAGAATATAATATAAATTCTATTCGCGAGGTTAAGCTAAGATGGTAACTAGAAAAGTTGAGCCGGGTGTTAAGCAAAAAAGAGAAAGCGTCCCTGGAGGGATTCGAACCCACGGCCCGCTGCTTAGAAGGCAGCCGCTCTGTCCAGCTGAGCTACAGGGACGTCCAAGTTACAAGTACAACTCTTTCACGGCACCTCTAATACTATCCAACGCACGTGTAATATTCTCTTCCTGAGTCGCCAGTGAAAATCTAATATTGCCATCCATTCCAAATGGAGCTCCTTCAACTCCGGCTACCTGCGCCTTTCTCAATAAGAAATTACGAAAATCAACGGAGGACCTTATCGTGTATTCCTTATCAAAGAATTTATATTTGTATCCGAAGAGTCTATCAATGCAGGGAAAGGCATAAAATGCCCCCTCTGGCTTAATACAACTTATTCCTTCAATTTCGTTCAAGCCCTTCACAAAGATATTTCTATTTTTTTCATACCTTTGTATCATATGGTTGCTGGCTTCACAGGCTTTTTCGCTTGCGTAAGCAACACACGCAGCATATTGATCTGGCCTTGAAGCTCCAGAATTGACATGTCCCTGTAATCTTGTCAACGCACTGATAACTTCCCCTGGACCAGCAACACAGCCTACTCTCCAACCAGGCATACCAAATCTCTTTGATGGTCCATCAACCAATATAGCATGATCTCTCATGTCTCCAAATGACAATATGCTCCTGTGCTTTTTGCCGTCGAAAACAAATCTACCGTAAATTTCGTCGGAGATAACCCACATGTCCCTCTCTTTCACAATTCTCGCTATTT
>DAOVDO010000016.1 GCA_030669525.1 Dehalococcoidia bacterium
CGGCCAGAGAACTGCCGCAAAAGGAGGCTATAATTCTCGGTTCACGCCGGGTTAGTTACCAAGAATTAGATGAGACCTCCAATAGAGTAGCCAATGCACTCATGGGCCTGGGAATGAAAAGGGGTGACCATATAGCAATTCTCCAGTCCGATTCCCCAGAGTGGCTCACTGGTTACTTTGGAATCACCAAGGCTGGCGGCGTAGTCGTTGTTCTTAATTCCAGGCTCAAAGCATCAGAGCTCAACTTCCTGCTTCGTGATTCTGATTCTAAAATACTGATAACCGAGAAGACTTTCTCCCAAGTGCTATCTTCAATTTTACCTACCATGCCTTTTTTAAAACATACGATTGAAGTTGATGGAGATGTGTACAAGGAGACAGTAGGTAACAGTTCCTCAGCATCGCCAGTTGTGGAGATAAAAGATGAGGATGAAGCGACTATAATATATGTTGCCGGAATGTCAGGAAAACCAAAGGGAGTGGTACATACTCACGCTTCCATCACCTCAGCCTTCCCCACAGTTTCAGAGGGACTGGAGCAAAAAGAAGAGGACATCGTCATTAACCCAATTCCCCTTTCCTCAGCCCTGAGCCTGATAGTCGCCACTCAGGCTTCCTTCATGAAAGGGTCTACCTTGGTAATCGTTCCCCGCTTTACCCCCAGAGCCATTTTAGAGACCGTAGAAAAGAAAAGGGGGACCATCCTCTATGGCGTCCCAGCTATGCATAATGCATTAGCTACTCTGGATGAGGAAATACTTGCTAGGTATGACCTCAGCTCACTAAAGATGGCGGTTACTGCCGGCGCTAAATCCATTCCTGATTTGTTAAAAAGGTTTGAGGATAAGCTCAGCTTAACCCTCTGTGAAATGTATGGACTTACCGAATATTTCATCATTTCCATGGGCACCCTTCGCAATCGTAAGCTGGGGACGGCGGGCAAACCAATTGGCGATGTCAAGATAATAGATGACAGCGAGAAGGAAGTCCCACAAGGCATGGTGGGAAAGGTCATCGCTAAAGGTCCATATATGATGAAAGGCTACTATAAAATGCCACAGGTCACGGCTCAAGTTATAAAAGACGGCTACTTTCATACCGGTAATTCAGCCAGGATAGACGAAGATGGCTACTTGAGCATTGTGGAGGAAGAATCACTCACAATTGTGACTTCGGCTGGAATCAATATCTCTGCAACGGAAGTCGAAAATGTACTGCTAGAACATCCCAGCATAGCCGAGGCGGCATTAGTGGGCATTCCCAACAGGCTCAAGGGGCAGATACCTACGGCTTTTATAGTGCTCAAGGAAGGGAAGGGTGCTACAGAAAGGGATATACGCAGCTTTTGTCGCCAGAGACTGGCCGATTTCAAGTTGCCCAGGCGAATCAATTTTGTAGATAATCTCCCCAAAACTGGCTCTGGCGAGATTGATAGAAAACAAATTAGAGAAAAACAAAGGAGGTAGTAAGTTGGCAACCATCTTTGAACGGATAAAAACGATAGTTGTGGAACAGTTGGGAGTTGAGGAGGAGAAAGTAGTACCCCCAGCTAGTTTTACCGACGATTTAGGTGCTGATTCCCTGGATTTAGTAGAACTGGTGATGGCGTTCGAGGAAGAGTTCAGCACTCCTTCCCAAAAAATTGAAATATCGGATGAGGATGCCGAGAGGTTAAAAACCATTCAGGACGCAGTTAATTATCTTAAAGACCTAGGTATTGAAGAAGATTAGGGTAGTAAACCATGTCTGAACAAGCAAAAGTTGCCTATGTTTTCCCAGGGCAAGGCTCCCAATGGGTAGGCATGGGACGTGATCTGTATGATAACTTTCACTCAGCTAAGCTGGTCTTCAATCAGGCTGACGAGACTTTGGGATTTCCCCTATCCCAATTATGCTTTGAGGGTCCTGAGGATGAGCTGCGCCAGACGATTAATCTCCAGCCGGCCATAGTAACTGTCAGCTTCGCCTGCCTGGAGGCCGCCCGCGAAGCGGGAGGCAGCGATGCATTACCATCCCCCGCCTTCGTTGCCGGGCACAGCCTAGGTGAGTATACAGCCCTGGCCGCCGCTGGAGTACTTGATTTCGCCACCACCGTTTATTTGGCTCGAGAGCGAGGGCGACTAATGCACGAGGCCGGGTTGAACCAACCTGGAGGTATGGCAGCCATAATCGGACTCGATGAAGTATTACTGACTGAAGTGTGCACCGAGACCGGAGTCCAGATCGCCAATATCAACTGCCCGGGGCAGCTGGTAATCAGCGGAGCAAAAGACAACTTAACCCGGGTTATGGATTTAGCCAAGAGCAGAGGAGCTTATCGCGCCATTCCACTATCAGTAAGCGGCGCCTTTCACACGCCACTAATGCAATCGGCCGTTGACGGCATGGCCAAAGTTATAGCCACTGTTTCTTTTAACCAGCCAGACATCCCCATCATGGGTAACACCACCGCTCAACCTCTGACCACCGCCGATTCAATTAAGGAAGAACTCCTCAGGCAACTGTGCAATTGTATTCAATGGCAGCGCTCAGTTGAGTATATGATAAATAATGAAGTTTCCACTTTCATTGAGATGGGACCGGGTAAGGTACTTACCGGCCTCATTAAACGGATAAACAAGAATGTTAAGACGCTGAATATAGGGGATGCCCAGAGCATCAAGGATATGACTTAAAAGGAGCGACCCATGAATCTTTCTACCAAAGTGGCTATAGTTACCGGCAGCAGTCGCGGCATAGGACGAGCCATTGCCCTCAAATTGGCTGAGGTGGGAGCTACCGTTGTGGTCAACGACATAGGTAAGGCTGAGCCCGTTGAAAGCGTAGCTGAGGAAATTAGGGCCATGAACCGACAAAGCCTAGCGGTCCTGGCTGATGTGAGCTCACCATCAGATGTAACCAAGCTGGTGGAAACAACCATATCTAGGTATGGGAAAGTAGATATCCTAGTAAATAATGCCGGAATCACCCGGGACCAGCTCATAATGCGAATGTCAGACCAGGAGTGGGATGAAGTACTGAATGTGGACTTGAAGAGCGTCTTCCTCTGCACCCGGGCTGCGTTGAGAACTATGGTTAAACAGAGATGGGGCAGAATTATCAGCATTGCCAGCGTTGTTGGCATAGTGGGTAATCCGGGGCAGGCCAACTATGCTTCGGCTAAAGCTGGCATTATAGGCTTCACCCGGACTATCGCCAAGGAAGTGGCTTCCCGCGGCATCACCGTTAATGCCATTGCCCCCGGCTTCATTGACACCGATATGACGCGGCGCCTCAGGGAGGAATGGAAGCAACAGCTCAAGAAGCAGATTCCACTCGGCTACTTCGGCTCGCCCCGCGATGTGGCCGAGGCAGTTGCCTTCTTGGCCTCTGAAGAGGCGAGGTATATCACTGGACAAGTTCTGAATGTGGATGGGGGCATGGCAACATCCTAGCTGTGAGCCGCGGCAATTCTCACCACTTGCAGAGTTCAGGCATCGGCATATTCTCGAAAGATTAAAACCGAGTTATGCCCACCAAAGCCAAAGGAATTGGACATTGCCGTTTTAACCTTCGCCTTTCGAGCTACATTGGGCACATAATCGAGGTCACACTCGGGGTCAGGGTCAGTCAAATTTATCGTAGGTGGAATCACACTATGCTGAATGGCAAGAATGCAGACTGTAGCTTCAACGGCCCCAGCAGCCCCCAAAAGATGCCCCATCATTGACTTGGTTGAACTGATCGGTAAGTGATAGGCATCGGCGCTAAAAGTACTTTTTATAGCTGCAGTCTCAGACTTATCATTTAGCAGTGTAGAGGTGCCGTGAGCATTTATGTAATCAATTTCAGAAGGTTTAAGATTGGCTTTACTCAGAGCTCTGGCCATAGCTCTGGCAGCACCCTCACCATTTTCAGCGGGGCGTGTAATATGATAAGCATCACTGGTAGCTCCATAGCTTATAATTTCAGCCAGAATGGGGGCTCCTCGCTCCCGGGCAAAGGAAAGCTCTTCCAGAATCAGGCTGGCAGCTCCTTCCCCAACCACAAAACCATCGCGTTCAACGTCAAAGGGGCGAGAGGCCTTCTGAGGTTCTTCATTTCTGGTGGAGATGGCTTGAGCTGAATTAAAGGCAGCAAAGGCGAAGGGATTTATCGCCGCCTCGCTACCGCCGGCGATCATAACTCGGGCATCACCACGCTTGATGATTTCAGAAGCCTCGCCGATGGCGTCAGCACCGCTAGAGCACGCGGAGATGGAGCAAAAATTGGGACCTTTAGCCCCAAGCATTATGGAAATCTGCCCCGAGGCGGCATCACAAATCATCATTGGCGTGGTAAACGGGCTAACCCGATCGGGGCCCCTCTCACAAAGGACTTTAATCTGGTCATACATGGTTATCAGGCCGCCGATGCCAGTACCGTACAGAACGCCGATATCTCCATCATTAGTTGAATCAATTTTAAGATTAGCCTGCTCCACTGCCTGAAGGGTAGCTGCTACCGCAAACTGAGTAAAGCGGCCCATGCGCCGTGCTTCTTTGCGCTCAATGTAATTTGTGGGGTCAAAATTCTTGACCCCAGCGGCAAATTTGGTCCTGAACTGCGTGGTGTCAAATTGAGTGATATAGTCAACGCCAGAATTTCCCGAGACCAGTCCCTCCCACATCTCAGAAACAGTTACCCCCAAGGGGTTGATAACTCCAATCCCGGTAACGACAACGCGTGAGCTCATATATTTACCCCCTGCAATATTTAGCAATGCCAATATCGCTAAATTCTTATCATAACATCTTAATTATGTGCAAGACCAATTTCTTTGACCGCCACTGCGTAAACTGCACACCACTACAATGGGAGGTTCGGCCAGTTAGCCTACAAGCGAGCAAGTGTCAATAACTATCGGACCCTGTTTCGCAACAAACTCCGAGACTTGGTGTAATCAACTACTGATAGGGCTATAGTGCCACGCAGTACAAGCCTAGCTGGGTACACAATCTGGCTGTTCGTTACTTCATCACGGAGGTAACCACAATATTATTTTGTAGAAGTATTGCAGTAAACGCATGTACAGGGACTCATCTGTGATTTCAGATAGTCTATTGGCATTAGGGTAGTATTATGCGGAGATTTATAATACAATTGTGCAACAGAAACTCAAGGGGAAAAGGAGGTCAATGGTGCCTGTAGTTCATAGTGAAGAGGTTGAAACCAAAAGTCTGTTCCCTGGATTTGAGATGCAGTTCATGGTAGACAGGGCTCATGGTTCCCAAGCCATCACCGTGATTGCGGAAACGCTTCATCCAGGTGGAAAGATACCGACCCACAAGCATAAGGTTGAGGGAGCCATGTACGTTTATGCCGGAACTGGTTATCTGACTATAGAAGGCGAGGGAACACACAGGGTTGAACCTGGTATGGGCCTGCTTGTCCCCGCCAATACCTGGCACAGCATGGGGAACGACGGAAATGAAGATCTAAAGTACGCGACCGCCCATCCTGCGGTTGATGTTACACGGGAAATGAAAGAAGGGTAGGCTTGCCAAGACTTAGGTTCAGCAAAACTGGGAAAGGAGATGTCAACTGATGCCAGTATTCAGAGAAAAAGATATTAAGGCGAGGGAGATATTCCCCGGGGTTATGCTTACCCAAGCGGTCGAGTACGACAATGGGTCTCAGGCGGTTACCCTGGGGAAAATCACTATTCAACCGGGCTGCGAGATTCCACCGCACACGCATCCCGTTGACGACTGTATGATTATCCTTCAGGGGAGCGGACAACTATATACAGAGGAAGGCTCGGTCCCCATCGAGGCGGGGTGCCATCTTTGGGCTCCAGCCAACACCCGCCACGGCGTGAAAAATACCGGGTATGAACCTATTATATTTACCTACACCTGGCCTGCGGTCAATGTCGCCCGGATTATGGTGAAATAAACATTTAACGCCGCATAAAAAAGCTGAATACACAACAGCCAAGTTACGCTAACTGGCTTGTTTACGATGTTTCTAAGTCGAAGCTGTCGAAGGAATACACACCAAAAAGATTAGGAGATTTAAAGATGCCACTATTAGATGAACCAATAAAGGGATTGCCGCTAGTTAAGAATTTTATTAACGGAGAATGGGTCGAATCTAAAGGTGAGATTAAGGATGTCGTTAACCCAGCCAAGGATGAAGTAATTGCAAAAGTTCCTATTTCAACCAAGGATGAGATGACTGCCGCAATAGAAGCGGCTAAAGAGGCTTTTCCTGATTGGAGAAGAACACCTCCAGTTGCCAGAGCAAGAAGTCTATTCAGATTGAAAGAATTGCTGGAGAAGAATTTTGAGGAACTCAGTAGAATTCAGACACAGGAGCATGGGAAGACAATAGATGAATCGAGAGGAGAAACGAGACGCGGGATAGAGAATGTAGAGGTCGCCTGTGGGATTCCCACTCTAATGATGGGATATAACTTAGAGGATATCGCCATGGGGATAGACGAGTTTGTCATTCGGCAGCCTCTAGGAGTTTTCGGAATAATAGCTCCTTTTAATTTCCCGTTCATGATCCCGCTCTGGTCAGCACCATATGCTGTAGCTACAGGCAATTGCATCGTTATTAAACCATCGCCTGAGGTCCCCATCACTCAAGTAAGGTTGGCCGAGCTGGTAGATGAAGCTGGTTTCCCACCAGGTGTGTGGAATGTAGTCCACGGCGAAAAAGCTGTTGTAAATGGGATGTTAGAACATCAGGACGTCGTAGGAATAACTTTTGTCGGCCGTACCCAAACAGCGAAAGATGTTATTTACAAGAGGTGTGGTGAAACCGGCAAGAGAGTTATTTGTCAAGGCAGTGCATCGAACTTTATGGTAGTAATGCCAGATTGTAATGTAAGAGCAACTATACCAGCTCTTATGACCTCATTTTTTGGTAACACAGGCCAGCGATGCTTGTCAGGTCAGACTCTCATTATTGTGGGTGAGGATGATAAGTTCTACAACGATTTCATGAATGCTGTTGTTGACGCAACATCGAAGATAGTTATTGGCAATGGGCTCGATGAATCGGTTCAGGTAGGACCCCTGCGTGATAAAGGGAAAAAAGAAATGGTTTTGAAGTATATAGAAAGTGGCATCCAGGAGGGAGCCAAAATCAGGCTAGATGGAAGAGTAAACACAAAAGTTCGTGGTGATTACCCTGGCACATGCTTCCTTGCCCCAACAATCCTTGAGAATGTTATGCCAGATATGAAAATAGTCAGGGAAGAGATCTTTGGGCCAACAATGGGTGTTATGCGAGCTAAAAGTCTGGATGAGGCAATAGAGATATGTAATAACAACCCATTTGGTAATGCGCAGGCTATCTTTACCTCAAGTGGTAAGAATGCTAAAGAATTTCAATACCGGGTTGTAAGTGGTAATGTGGGCATAAATATCGGAATAGCAGCGCCTATGGCATTCTTCCCGTTTAGTGGGATGAAGGATTCATTCTTTGGACTATTACATACACAGGGCCAGGAAGCTGTCCGCTTCTTCACTGAAAGCAAGGTTGTCATTCAAAGGTGGTTTTAAGGAAAGGGAGTGACCATTAATGAAACTACAGACGGCTGCCGAGGTTATCAGCTTTGCTAAGAAGCTTGAAGATGAATCAGCCAAGTTCTATGAAAATTTGTCCCAGGAATATGCCAAGGACGAAGATACTTTCCGTTCTTTTGCCAAAGAGAACGGTAAATATGTGATCCAGTTTCAAAGGGCATATTACAGCGTCATCAGTGATGCCATTGAGGGTTGCTTTGCATTTGCTATAAATCCGGATGAGTATTCATTTGAAATTGAACTAGCCGGGAACACAAGTTATTATGATGCCTTGCATACAGCTCTGGAGATGGAAGAGAGAATGATAAAGTTCTATTCAGATGCAGCCGAACAGTCAATGCCCTTAATGGCAGATGTCCCAAGGGTCTTTGCGTTGATAGCCAAGAAGAGACAAAGTCGCAAGCCAAAATTAAGTTCACTTCTCATAATGAGAGGTTAGTATATTTCAAGTTTGCTCTTTTTGAGATGTCATCAACAACGATAATTCATGTTAGAGATAACAACATACTATATTCTTTTAGTCAATGGCTCCACTCAAGGGTGTAATACCAAGATCAAGATGCTAAGACGCATTTCCTAAGGCCTCAGAAATGTTGAGGTCTACCGGAGAAAGATGCCTCTGGGGCTTGCGTCCTCCCACAGCTACTTCAACATAATTTGGCAAAGGACCAAAAGGGCTTGACATATTTAACATATTTGTTATTAGCAAGGGGCGGATTTAGTCTATACTTTTATAAACCTTAAGATAGTTTGTTATGAGCACAAGGGAAGATGCCTTACAAATCATTGATGAAGCCATAAAGGCAGTTTGTCCTGAAAACGCAGTTAAGAAAGCGTTAGAAAATTTCGAAGGTGACGGAGGAATAAAAGTCGTAGCTATAGGAAAAGCCGCCTGGAGAATGGCAAAGGCTGCAAGGGAAAGCCTGAAGGACCGTATTTCTGAGGGCATCATCATAACGAAGTATAGACATTCAATGGGAGACATTGAAGGTTTTGAAATATTTGAATCGGGTCATCCAATACCAGATAAAAATACTATCAAGGCGACAAAGAGGGCGCTAGACATCGTAGAAGATCTCAGAGAGAAGGACCTTCTACTCTTTTTGGTTTCTGGTGGTGGTTCTTCCCTCTTTGAACTCCCTGCTGAGAACGTTGAACTTAAGGATTTGATAAATATAACTGATCAGCTTTTAAAGTCCGGAGCAACGATCTTAGAAATAAACGCAGTGCGAAAACATCTTTCCAGAGTCAAGGGAGGACGTTTCGCTGAAATTGTAAAACCCACTAAAATCTTTTCCCTCGTACTTTCTGATGTCCTCAGTAACAGATTAGATACTATTGCCTCTGGTCCCGCTTATCCCGATTCCACAACTTCTCAAGATGCCCTGAGGATAATACAAAAATACGATATAAAGCTGCCCCCTAGAGTTTTGAATACTTTGAAGAAAGAGACACCAAAATCACTGGAAAATGTTGAAACAAGGACAATTGGCAGCATTCTCATAGCCTGTGAAGCTGCTATGAAGGCCGCTGAAAAACTCGGGTACAGCTCAATGATACTTACCACAACTTTGGATTGCGAAGCACGTGAAGCCGGAGCTTTTTTGAGTGCTATTGGACGTGAGATTGTTTCTAGAGACCGCCCTGTGAAAAGACCCTGCGCCGTGATTTTGGGAGGGGAAACTGTTGTTCAGGTGAAGGGAAAGGGGTTGGGTGGAAGAAATCAAGAGCTAGCCCTCTCCGCTGCTCGCGGCATAGAAGGATTAGATAATGTTATTATAGCTTCTGCTGCTACCGATGGCACAGATGGTCCTACTGATGCAGCTGGAGGGATTGTAGATGGGGAAACAATGGTGCGACTGAGAGAAAAAGGTATTAATGTGGAAGAGATGCTGAGCAGCAACGATTCCTATCATGCTCTTGAATCAGTCGGAGACCTGTTGAACACTGGCCCAACAGGAACCAACGTCAACGACCTAATTATACTTCTGTGTAAATAGTTGAAGGGGCCAGAGTCAAGTCAGTTAGGTATCAAATAGCAGCTTTAAGGTAACAATCTCAAATGGGTTAACCTCCATTTCTAATTTTCCGTCTTCAATCTCTAATTCGGATTCCTCTTCCTCTAGCAGGTTAACGCACCTAGCTGCTTTAATTTGACTTGGCACTTGCAATGATGCGCGGCACCTTTCTCCCTTGGTTTCAAAAAATCGCAAAACGACAGCGTTTTCCCCTTCGGCCTTTTTGAGGGCGGAAAGAATCAAATTATCTGGTTCGAGTGTAAAACTTCGAAACTCTCTACCAAAAGCCGCAGTATCCACCTGCAAAGCAAATATGTGATAGGTAAATTCATAGCCTCGTCTGTGAATTGCTGCTTTTTTCCAGTCACCAGAATGTGGGTAAGCCGAATAGATGTAGGTATGCTCACCCAGCTCCATGGCTCCAGGGGTTGGTATTAACGGACCGCTCGAACCGTCTGTGGACAGAACAGAGACGCTTCTCAATAATGTACAGTAGATATTCCCATCCTTTATCTCGTTTACAGGCACTCCTCGGGTGAAAAAGGCAAAGCCACGCTTTCCCTCCTGGCAATTTATCCAGTTAACTGAGGGGAATTTGACAGCTTCCCCTAGAGTCGGTGCTGAAGGCAGATTAATAACTCCAAACTGAGTGTGGCGGGTGTAGACGGGAACCACCATACAGGTGTCGAATTTTAACCGAATTCGTATGTGAGATTGCTTTGAGTTAAGCGTAGTAAGAAAATCAATTCGAGGTATGTCATTATAAACAATAACTTTCTTGCAGGCATCCATGGTTTTTTGCCTATATAAGATTGAGCCAAATTTCTTAGTGAGGTAATAGGGCCATTGTAAACAGTAAAATGAATTCTTAAAAGTAATAACCGTCCTTACAGGGCCCTTCTCTATTCTACATTCCTCCGGCTTGAAAGTGCTGAAGTGAATACCTTCACCACTTTCTGAGTCAATGCGTTCGTCCGACTGACTTCTATGGAAATAGAGATCGCCAATTTCCTGGTCTATTACCAGTTCATTCCCCTCAAGAATCTTTCTCCCATCTTTGTTGAACACCTGCAGAATGCCTGTCCCCTCATCTATCGAGAGTTTGAAATGTTCTGTTACGACCTCATTACCCAGAACATCTATATTAGTAATAAATTCTTTATTCCTCTTTACCAACTGGTAAACACGGTACCCAATTGGTGGAACAGTTGCCACAAAGCCAAGCTTGGCTCTGCATATGCTCCCATCTTCCCCCTGCTCAATTTCAATTACTTCACTTGGGATCTCTTCTCCATTAAGGGCAATACCTAAGTCTTTACCCCATCCTATTCCTAATTCTACTTCGGTCTCCACCCAATCTGTAACATCCCAATTATTCAGATTGAGAACCACAATACCATCTCCATGATTCTCATCCTTTAATAAATGATGCACGGAATCTTTA
>DAOVDO010000111.1 GCA_030669525.1 Dehalococcoidia bacterium
GCATACACTATGGCCTCAGCCCGGGTCTAACGTTGCTAGCAGCCGCGGCCGGTGGTTTAGTCTTTGGTTTTCTAATGAGCCCCATCAGCATACTCTCCGGTGGGTTATACTATACCCTTCTGACTTTGCTTTTTCCCCTGGTATTCCTTGAAATAACCTTTATCTACACCGATATTTTTAAGGGAGACGTTGGCCTCTTTGGTGTCGCCCCTCTGGTGAGTGGTTTCGGTTTTAGCATTAACCAGCTTATTTTCACCTTTGCTTCACTGGGAATGATGCTAATCTATCTGTATATAATTGATAAGACTCTCAGGTCAAGATATGCCGTTCAGATGGCTGCCATTAACGATGATGAGGAAGTAGCCAATGGTATTGGGGTAAACGTAAATAAGGTTAAGATAATCAGTTTTGTTATCCCTGCCATGATGATTGCGATAATAGGCTGGTTTTATGCGCACTATTATGGAACATTTGCTGGAATAACTTTTCTGCCACTCACATTCATGTTGAAGATACTCCTGGTAATAATGATAGGAGGGCGGATACAGGTATACGGAAATGTCATCGGAGGATATTTCATCGCATTTCTTGAGCTGTTGCTGATACGCACAGCCGGGGCCATGTCGCCGGTCCTCTTCCCTATTATATTGCTTGTACTGCTTCTAACTCTTCGTGAAGGTCTATTCGGGCTCTACCGAAAGCACCATTATAGAGAATATATGCCAACCCTGCATGTAAGGAGATAGAGAGATAGTGGCTGAAATACTGAAAGTTATGAATGTCACCAAGAATTTTGGAGGCTTAACTGCTGTGGATAGTGTTAGTTTCTCTATCAACGAAGGGGAAACTCTTGGATTAATGGGGCCAAATGGAGCCGGAAAGACAACCCTTGTCAATATGATATGCGGCAGCTATAGTGTTGACTCAGGCAAGATTGAATTTATAGGTAAGGATATTACGAATTTACCACCATGGAAGCGATGCAAGCTGGGGATAAGTAGAACATACCAAATCCCGCGACCATTCCCGGAGCTTACAACGTTAAGCAGTGTTGTTGTTAGCGCACTTTGTGGGAAGGATAGACCAAATAGGAGCTTCGAGGATGCCGCTACAGAGGCAACGCATTATCTGCAATTTGTCGGTTTATTCAGTAAACGAAACATCCTGGCACGCGACCTTACATTGTTTGAGATGAGAGGTCTGGAGTTAGCCAGGGCACTGGCAACCGGGCCAAAGCTCATTTTTATTGATGAAGTTATGGCCGGGTTGAATCCAGTAGAGGCAGAAAAGGCCGTAAGGTTAATCGAACGCGCCAAAGACCAATTTGGTGTAACTGTACTATGGATAGAGCATGTCATGGCGGTCTTGATGAGGGCTGCTGGGCGAGTAATAGTCTTACATTATGGTGCAAAGATTGCCGAGGGTCCTCCTGAAGAGATAGCAAATAATCCACTGGTAATCGAATCATATCTAGGTGAAAGTAAAAATGCTTGAGGTAGAAAAGCTAAATGTCTCTTACGGTATCACCCCCATACTCCGTGATGTAAGTCTTACTGTTCAACAGGGTGAAATCATAGCGCTATTGGGTTCAAATGGTGCTGGCAAAACAACACTGGTAAACACCATTATGGGAATACTAAAACCTACATCAGGAAGCATTGTGTTCGAGGGTGAACATATTGATAGTATGCCTCCTCATGAGATAGTCGGGCGAGGAATTGCTCAGGTGCCTGAAGGAAGAAAGATATTTCCTTATCTGAGCGTGAAAGATAATCTTTTCCTGGGAGCCTACGCTAAGGCAGCCTGGCCAAAGAGAAACGATGCGCTGGAGTGGGTATACGACCTGTTTCCTGCACTGAAGGACAGAAGGAACATGCCAGCAAGGACGTTAAGCGGTGGGGAGCAGCAAATGCTGGTTATCGGAAGGGGCTTAATGTCTCATCCCAGGTTGATAATGGTAGATGAGCCCTCTCTGGGATTAGCTCCGAAACTGCTCTCAGAAGTATATGATATTCTGAGCAAGTTTCGCGAAGAAAAAATCACCACCTTGCTTTCCGAGCAGAATGCTCGCCAGGCACTATCAATCTCCGATAGGGGATACGTAATGGAAAATGGCATCGTGGTTCTCGAGGATGCAAGCGATAAATTGTTAGGCAGTGAGCTGGTAAAGGAAGCCTACCTGGGAAGGTAAAAATGGAAGATTATTTCTCCTATACTAAAGAACTGTTCGACCCGTCCAAGGTAACAGAAAAACCCGAGGTGTTTAAAGGGCTTAGAGTCCTTGACTTCTCACACGTAATATATGGCCCCACTGCTGCCAGATTGCTGTCACAGTATGGCGCGGAGGTAATCAAGTTTGAGCTGCCTTTTACTGGCGATTTGTGGAGATTTGGAGTCTACTGGGGTACTTTCTGGAAGCACTCCAGTGTCTGCTTCCAGTTTGTACAATACAACAAATACTTCCTGGCGCTCAACCTGAAGCTGCCCAAGGCGAAAGACCTAATCTATAAGCTGGCTGAAAATGCTGATGTCGTGGTCGAGAACTTCGCCGCTGGTACTGCGGAGGCTTGGGGAGTCGGATACAGCCAGCTCAGCAAAGTCAACCCCAAAATAATTTACTTGAGCTGTGCCACCTATGGACAGTACGGTCCAATGAGGTTTTTCCCCGGCTGGGACTTGCTAGCCCAGGCTGCCAGTGGCGCAATAAGCATCACGGGATATCCCGGAACGGATAAGTACTACAAGCTGCCCGACTATGTCGGAGACTTCCTGCCGGGAAACATAGGGGCACTTTCGCTTGTAATGGCGCTTCGCCACCGGAATAAGACGGGCAAGGGACAGTACATAGACCTGGCACAATCGGAAGCCTTAATGAGAATATTGCCCAACTTTACGTATTCCAGCATAACCAACGAAGAGCTGGAGCGTGTGGGCAATACCGACCCAACTATGGCACCGTCAGGCATATTTAAATCCCATGATGGAAAGTTTATCGCTCTAGCAGTAGCAACCGAGGAGCAATTTAAGGCGCTATCTTCAGCTATGGGCCAGAAAGAGCTAGCCACAACATACAAAAATGGACTTGAACGATTAAAGCCGGAAAATGCCAAGGAACTCTATAAAGTTGCCCAGGAGTGGGTCAGCCAAAAAGACAGTGCCGAAATAGTTAATTTAGCTAAAGAGCATGGTTTCCCCGTTGCAGAGGTCATGGATGATTTTCAAATAGCTAATGATGAATGGCGGAGAGAGAGAGGCAGCGTTGTGGTTTTCAATGATGATATGTATCGAGAGTTCGCGCTGCCAGGGCCATCAGCTATGTTAAGCAAAACCCCGGGGAGAACGAAATGGCTTGCCAGGCCGCTTGGCTATCACAATCGCTATGTGCTAAAGAAGTTCTTGGGATTATCAGAGGAGGAAATTAAAAAGCTGGAAAATGAGAGGGTGATAGGCTATTGGGATGATAGGCCCGGCATTAAACCGCCGGTATATTATGATACGGAGAAAGACCCATTGTTCAACTACCAGGGAAATGATTGAAGGCAAAAAGTATGAGTAAGGAAAAAGGGGAAGAGAAAGAGCAAGTTCTGGTAAGATATGGCATTGCCAGGCGGGAGCGGGAAGAATTTTTAGCCAGCATGATAAGCCCCGAGGGCAAGCCAGAAGCTCTGGACGGCATTGTAGTTCTTGATGTTAGCTATGCTAACTTCTCTGGAATCATAGCCGCCAGTTTTCTTGCTGAATTTGGTGCTGAAGTCATCAAAATTGAGCCCCCGCTGGGGGACCCGTCGAGAAAAATAACACCTTATGGTGTGAATTTAAAGGGTGTGGGCATTCCTTTCCTTATGGAGGCTAGAAACAAGCGCTACCTAACCTTGGATATCAAGACAGAAGAGGGCCGTAAAGATTTTAGAAAGATTGCCGCAAAGGCCGATGTCTTGATTGAAACCTTTCCCGCAGGACAGATGGACTCCTGGGGGATAGGCTACCGGCAGTTGAGTCAGACCAATCCAGGCTTGATTTATACCGCCATTACTTCCTATGGTCAATACACTGACAGGGCTAAGGAATTCCGCAACTTACCAGACTCAGATATAACATCCCAGGCTGCCTCGGGAATAGCGGCAAATATAGGAGACCCTGACACCTCTCCTGAGCCATACAATTGGCCTCTTAAAGCCGGGGCATGGATAGGATGGTACACATCGGGATTGGAAGCCGCTTTGGGAGGGGCTATAGCTCTGATATACAAGGACACTACCGGTGAAGGCCAGATGATAGATATAGCATCTGCAGACGCTTATGCGTCCCTTGTTGGGTATCCGGTGCTTATTGGCTACAG
>DAOVDO010000132.1 GCA_030669525.1 Dehalococcoidia bacterium
AGAAGCGGGTCTGGGACTATTACCTAAGTATCCATTCTCCTCTGTTTTACCAACGTTAATAGGTCTAATGGTTTTGGCTTTAGCCCGTGCTTATTTACCTCGAACTGGCTCATCAACGGCTATTGGTGCTATTGCCATGCTTTATAGAGCGGGAACTGCTCATGGTTTTCCCTGCCATTTATGGGCAGTGCTCCTGATTGGGATTTCCTTCGACATAGTGGCTACGCTGGTAACCAGAAGAAATGAAAAACTAGCATGGAGGGTTATTAGTGGGCCGGCCACTGCATATCTGGCTTACGCTCTTTTTGGCTTTACCATGACTTATGTGATGCTTTATATACCACCCATGAAACATTGTTCTCATTGGTGGGTAATAGGAGGATTACCCAAAATTCTAGGTTATATTGGTAAAAGCGGAAGCATCGCGGCTGCGGGTTCTTTAATTGCTGTACCCTTAGGTTACTGGCTGGGCAACTTAATGCCCAGCATGAGGGTAAGGAACCGATGGGTGCTGGTTGGAGAAGGACTTGCTGTTGCTATTTTATGGGTTGTGGGGCTCGCCGTGTTTCCCTAAACCTGGCAAAAAGCGAATTTTACGGGCAGGTGGAGGTTGTCTCCTCCTAAAGGCCACAATGCCTGTCATAATTCTCCTTATATGTGGGGGCATTAGGTGGTAGTAGCCAGTAGTTGAGAGGTAACTCTCCTGTCTTGACCTCACCGTTCTCCAGCCTGGTAGTGACAAACTTGTGCCATTCAGGTGGGTCCTTTTCAGGATAGTCTGTCCTTTTGAAGTCCAGGGATAGGCTACTTGCCTTCCGTGCCAGCGACGCATACATAACCATTTCTCCCACGGTTAGGCGTGACAGACATTCCAGGGTGCGCTGTAACTCATGCGGATTCCTGGCATAGGTTCTCGAAGCTTCACTATCTCTAATGCTACCAAGCCATTTCAAACCCATCTTCAGCGTTTCCTCTCCTTTGTATTCCCCACAATAGTCCTGCATAATTCTGCATATTCCTGCATGTAGCTCCTTCCACCCTATTCCGTCCCTTCGATTTACCGGGGCATAAACACGAGCCTTTTCTTTCTCCACCTGCTTCCTGTTTATTACGGGCTCCCTGGATTTTAATGCATAAGCGGCTGCTTTTCTACCGGCATACCTTCCGGTAGAAGTTGCCCCGGCACAACCTCCACCCCCCGCTACCTGGTGCCCTGCAGAATATAAACCTTCAAGATTGGTCTTGAGATTCCAGTCAACTATCACCCCGCCACCACGGCTCTCTCGCCACTGTGGCGGGCCAATTCCCCTTCCCCCACCTCGAATCCACTGAGGAGGCATAACGGCTACCTGAAGCATATCCTTGTCAGGGTCAAACCCCGCCTGTGTGTAGGTTTTATATATTGCAATACGGGTCTTGCCTTCATTGCCCACCATGAGACCGAATATCGCCCTTCGTTCGTGCTCAGGCATGGCGGGCAAATCAGCATACAGTGGGAGAACAAATTCACCATTCTTTATGCGTTGGGGTAAGTCCGGGATGAGGAAAGGGTAATGTACTTCATGGGGAGAGGGGCCGGGATTGAGTACGAAGAATTTCTGTCCTGGCGCTGGTCGATATCGCTCCGACACCGTCTTCAGCTCTCTACCATCCTTATCAACCCATGGAATCTCTTTCCCATTGGCATCAACTATGGTACAGGCAAACCAGGTATCGTGGGCATTACCAGTGCCATAAGCTGGATAGCTAAAGCTACCAGGTGACGGCATGCTTTTCTCCATTAGAGTGAACTCTGCTCCAGCCTTCCAGGCCATTGCATGGCCATCACCAGAGTTATTGGGGTCAAGGTGCTCCGCATTAGAACCTTTTAGTTCTGTTGAGAACACCCAGAGATGAGAGGCATCGGCTGTGCAGAGCACAGTAGCTTTCGCCTTAAAGGTGTAGAACTCTCCAGTCCGTACGTTCACGCCTGTTGCTCCCACAATCCTGGAGCCGGGCTTGCCCGTTTCTGTAAGCAGGCTTGTAGCCATAATGTGTTCATACATTTCCACCTTCAGCCGTTTAAGTTCATTATATAAAGCAGGCTTCATATTTGCCCCTCCCCGAAGGCGTATAGTGTGTCTGTTTTCGTAATCATAGGCAAACATCAGCTTGGTTTCCTCATCTCTAAACTCAGCGCCGGCAAATTCGTCATCTACATCTCTAATGTTCACCCCTGCCCGCTCCACGTCAAGAAGTGCATTATAGCTTTCCTTACAGGTGATGTAAGTGGTGTGCCCGGAAGAGTATTCACCTCCAGTTAAACCCTGAGCAGCGCCTGATTCCATCATCTCTTCTGGAGTAATCTTACAACATGGATTTGTACAGGCATCGTGCCAATGGTCAATTCCTGCTCCCCCGGAGCCGCTTCTTATCACCGATGCCTTGTCAACAATAACGACCTTTGCCCGCATCCTGGTCGCATTTATAGCGGCGTGGCATCCAGCCAAACCACCGCCGAGAATCAGGACATCGGCATTTACTTCTTTCTCCTTGCCATAATTTACTGGGTACGGCCACTCAAGCATGTTTCCTACTGCTGATTCATGGTAAAGACTCAATTTATTTACCTCCTTTGGTCGTCTCTAGCAGCCTGTTTCTACTATCCGGTGGAATCTGCTATTAGTCCTGCCGACATACTGTGTAATCAAAATAACAGTACCAATGTCAACCAATCATCCGGCTGTGTGATAATTCTCTATTAGTAATAGGCGGATGTCAATAGTTTGGGCGAAGAAATAAGAGGACTGGAGCCGACGATTTATTGCCCGGTGTCCGGTTCCAGATTCGACTTAATGAAAGCGACCCCGAGGGGATTCGAACCCCTGATCTCCACCGTGACAGGGTGGCATGTTAAAACCGCTACACCACGGGGCCTTTTGTAAAACCTATCACAGCTAAGTGTATCAAGGGAACTTTTCGCTGTCAAACAAAGGCTATACTGAGCTTGACAGAACTTGCCTGAAAAAGCAGAATATCGGAATATTAGATTGAGAAGTTAAGGCAGGAAAGGATTAAGCGATGCCTAAAGTTAGTTGGTCATGGATAGTAAAAGTTCGTGGGCGTAAGCACACCGTGGGAGTGATACGTAGGCCCTGGCTGGGTATAGGAGTGATAGAGGTTGATGGTGAGCAAGTGGGAATGTTCGCGGCTAAAGCGTTGTCAATGGGTTTTTTTACTCCCCATCCAGAAGTTCAGTTTGAGGTTTCTGGTGCTACTTGTGTGCTAAAGGTAAAACCTGGCATGTTCACATATGCCTATGAGCTTTATGTTGATGGGAGATTTATTGAGCCTGATGTGGTTTGAGAGACTGCCGTGCTATTGTCTTAGTAAAGATTGAAGGGGAAATATGAAAATACTGGTTACCAACGATGATGGCATAGATGCTCCCGGGCTAAGGATATTGGCGAAGGAGCTTCAAAGTGTTGGAGAGGTGGCAATTGTAGCTCCTCACAAAGAGCAAAGCGGGGTGGGAAGCTCTATTAG
>DAOVDO010000035.1 GCA_030669525.1 Dehalococcoidia bacterium
TCAACATCAGGTCTTTGCCCTGTTGTGCCTCTATCTTCTGGAGGTTCGCGGTGAGCGCGGTGCCATGGTCAAGACGCTAACATCTACCAGTATGATTGCTAAGCTGGGGGAAACCTTTGGTGTTGCTGTTTATGAAACGCCGGTAGGCTTCAAGTATGTTGCTCCACTCATGCTGGAGAAAAAGGCGATTATTGGTGGTGAGGAAAGCGGTGGCTACGGCTTCCGTGGCCATATCCCGGAGAGGGATGGAATTCTTGCCGGGCTTTACTTTCTCGATTTCATGGTAAAAACAGGTAAGACTCCATCCCAGCTTCTGGACTATCTCTACAGCAAGATTGGTCCTCACTACTATGACCGCATCGATTGCCATATCACGAAGGATAAGCGCCAGAAAATCGAAGACCATCTCAATACCGATTCTGTGGATGGCATAGCCGGCATCAGGATAACCAGGCTGGATACCACCGACGGGTTTCATTTCCTACTTGCTGACGGATCCTGGTTGCTCGTTCGCTTCTCCGGCACGGAGCCGTTGGTCCGTCTGTATGCTGAAGGTGAGAGCCTGGAAAAGGTCAGGATTCTATTGGATGAGGGCAGGAGGTTGATAGGTGTTTAGGAGGAAGCACGAAGAAATTCAAGGGATTTATGAGGTGTAGTGATGGGTGACCTCGACAACGTAGAGATATACCAGCGATATGATTCAGGAGGGATGCGGGTTCATCTTCGCAATTTGCCTCAGCAATGTCGGAAGGCCTGGCTGAAGGCCAGTGAATTTGTCCTGCCAGCCGACTTTGAAAACATTGACAAGGTAGTTATCTGTGGCATGGGGGGCTCAGCTATTGGTGGTGATTTACTTCGCAGCCTGACTTCTAAGCTGAATAAGCCACTGGTGTTTATTAATCGCGATTATGATTTGCCAGCCTTTGTGGATTCCAGGACACTGGTTATCGCTTCAAGCTATTCAGGGAACACGGAGGAAACTCTGTGCGCATTTTCGCAGGCGTTGAAGATAAATTGCCAAAGGCTGGCTGTTACCACTGGTGGTGATTTAAAGAGCCTGGCTCGAAAGAACAGAGTGCCTGTTTTCGATATTGATTATATCTCTCAACCTAGGGCTGCTCTTGGCTACAGCTTTATTCCACTCGTCGCCTTGCTGGTAAAGTTGGGCTTTCTGGAAGATAAATCGGCTCAGGTAGAAGGGATGGCACAAATGCTGGGAAGTCTTCTAGACAACCTGGTAGAAGATGTACCGACCCCTCTCAATCCAGCCAAGCGGCTGGCTAAAAAGGTATTTGGCAGGCTGGTGGTAATCTATGGCGCCGGGATACTTTCTCCTGTAGCACAGAGGTGGAAGGGTCAGTTCAATGAGAACAGCAAATCCTGGTCTTTCTACGAGACTTTCTCGGAGCTTAACCATAATGCTGTGGTCGGCTATGAATTTCCCCGGGAACTTGTAGACCGGGTATATATAATCCTGCTCCGATGCCCCTCGCTTCATCCCAGAATAATAGCTCGTTATCAAATAACCAGCGAAATCATGGGGAAGGCTGGGGTGAAGCATGAGATTGTTGATAGCCAGGGAGAAGATGATTTAGCTCAAATGATGAGCCTGGTATTCCTTGGTGATTGGGTTAGCTACTATTTAGCGTTGCTGTATCAAACTGACCCGACACCTGTTAAAGCCATTGAGTATTTAAAGGGGCGATTGGGGAGCATTAATACTATATTAAGTGGCGGAGGGAGTGGGATTTGAACCCACGACCCCGATCTCCCGGGGTAAGCGCTTAGCAGGCGCCCGCACTAGACCACTATGCGATCCCTCCGATGGAGTAAGTATTTCATCAGACAGAGCTTTTGAATTCGAGTTTAGTCTAATTATTTGGCCACACCGTTCTTATTAAAGCTAATTGTAGCAACAGGAAGTGGGCCATGCAACTTGCTATCGGAGTTAGGCAGGGGACATACCTTCAGCTAACCTTTAATTTACCCTCCTCACTTTTAACGGGGGATAACAGTATAGCCAATACCAGACCAACAATAGTGAGACAAGCACAGGTTAAAAAAGCCGTTTGATAGCTACCGCTAACGTCAAATAAATAGCCGGTTAACAGCGGACCAACAGATGCGCCAATGGTGAAACCAAAGCTTACAATACCGAAAATCAAGCCATGTGAACTCAGCCCAAAAAGCCCCGCTACTAGAGGCGATTCCGATGGTCCCATTCCACCATGGGCGAAGCCAAAGGCGATAACAAACAGGTATAACATCCACACCTCTGTAATCTGTGTCAGGCAGAATAAACATAGCGACATCATAATGAAGCCAATAATAAAAATCTGTCTGTTCCCAACTCTGTCGGCAGCACCACCCATTACAAGATTACCGGCAATTCCTGCTCCGCCCATAGCAGCCAGAATTATGGCAGCATTGGCAGGTGAGATATTCATATCGGTGGCATGTGGCACAATGTGTACCGTGATAGTGAACATGCAGAATCCAAAACAGAAGAGCATGGCGAAAGCCACCCAGAACTGCCTGGTGCACGCTGCTTCTCTGAGGGTAAATCCCCGGGTCTCCATCCCTGGCTCCTGTTTCACCTCTTCATTTCCTCCGTAGGGTATTTGTCCCATTCTAGCTGGGTCACGCTTTAGAAACTGGGCAGCTGAAATAACGACTACCAGAATTACACTGCCCAGTATGGTGTAGGCTGCACGCCAGTCATAGGTAGAGATTAGCCAGTTGGCCACTGGTGGTGAAATCAATGTACCTATACCTGAACCGGCAACAACAATGCCTGTCATCGTGCTTCTCCTGTTAACAAACCACCTGGCTACAGTTGACAACAGTGGAACCCATACACCCCCCAAGCCGGTGCCTACTATCACACCATAGAACAGATATAGTTGCCCGACGGTACTAATCAGTGGCATCAGCAAGTAACCCAGACCTATAAGGAAGCCACAGAGTGATAACACTATGCGAGGTCCCAGCCTGTCGTTAAGTATCCCCATGACAATGCCCATTACACCATGCATGATCATGGAAAGTGAGAAGGCACCTGAGGTCAGTGCTCTGGTCCAGCCAAACTCAGTTAGTACCGGCTTGAAGAAAACGCCAAAGGCAAAATATGTGCCGAAGGTTGCTGCCATGATACATAGGGCAGCCGCTACAACGATATAGCCATAGAAAAACCTTGGTTTACTATCGGGGGATTGCTGGACTTTCTGATTAGTTATGATAAACCTCTTATATGTGATTAACCTGGAATGCTTTGAGTTTAGCTTCTAAAAGGGTGTCTATTGTCACTGAAACCCGATTATAGCACAACTTTCCATGATTCTATGGGATGCCTTCTTGCTGGTTAGTCCGCTGCTCCTATGTGGAAGCATTCCACTCCTAGACCTTTTCAATCGTATGAGATAGGGGGCTATTCACCCTGGGTCTTGTGCCAGTTCATTAACTGCCGAGGTTCAATAAAGTGAAGTACAAACAGGCGTCTGTTACTTCCACAACATCACAATTGGGGCCGGTTAAACTTTTTCTGTTGCAGGCTTCGGCAATTGGACAATGAGACGTTAAGGGTTCTTTATCTATCTCCAAGCACGACTATTATAAGGCCATTGGGACCGATGTGGACACCCATTACAGGGCTTGTTCTTGAGCGGAAAATTCGCTCTTTAGGGAACTTAACATTGAGCCGATCAATTAAACCTTCAGCATCGTCCACAGCACTATAGTATGCTACCGCCAGTTCTTCAATGTAGGAATAGCCCATGGCGAATTCATACAGATAGTCTATTGCCTTTGACCGGGTGCGCACCCTGCCGAAAGATGCCACAACGCCATCCTTCATGCCCGTGAGAGGATGGACATGCAGCATTGAGCCAACGAAAGCCGCTGTCTTACTTATACGCCCTCCTCGCTTGAGGTACTCCAATGTATCAAATGTGGAACGCGTCTGCGAGCGATTAATATTGCGGCGGGCTACTTCCAGCACCTCCTCAAACCTGGCTCCTTCCCTGGCCGCTCTGGCGGCAGTCATCACCACAAATCCCTGCGCCATAATTGCCAACTGGGAATCAACAACTTCCACACGGCATTCCTTCTTCATAAATTCGACACTTTGCTGTGCCACCTCATAAAGAACACTGAGTTTTGAACTGAGCGTAATCACTAAAATCTCATCTGCTTCATCAGCAAGTCTGTCATACGCCGCAGCGAATACCCCAGGACTGGGTGCCGAAGTAGTCGGAATGGTCATGCTTCGCTCTAACTTCTCATAGAATTCTTCCGTGGTAATATCAATGCCATCACGATAGACTTCATCACCGAAGTGAATGTTGATTGGAATTACTGTAATGCCCAGCTCTTCAACTACGCTGGCTGGTAAGTCGGCCATACTATCAGTGACAATTTTAACTGCCATGCTACACTCCTTTCATAAAATTTATATCTCTCCAGTAGAACGCTGGTTCATTTCTATTGCCTCGATAGCATTGATAACTGAAACCGGGTTGGTATACCTAGAATTACTAGGTAATATTGAGTGTATCATGGACGAAATAAATGGTCAATGGCTGTCGAAGGGTGACTTTCGAATAGTAGGATACGTATATCGTTGTCGGGTGTCTCATTAGTAAAAGTGCCCATGAATTTTATATGAATAGAAAAGGTGATTGAAATACCGGTATTAGTTTGAAAGGGCTCAGAGCCCTCTTAAAGATTTAACCAATTTCCAGATGATAGTTTCGCAGAGTATAGTAACATCCTCTGTGGAGAGGTAATCAGGAATGCTGGCATCAAACATTATGCTTCCATTGGGAGGGAGCTCTTCATCACCCCGCCACAGGACGAAGGTTACAGGTACCCGGCTGAAAGCGTTAATAGTTATGGCTACATCACCATAGCCTGTCTTATGGCCTCCCAGGTTGGCCGCAACATCTATTAGCAACTGAGGTTTACTGGCAAAGTAGTCTAAGAGAGGCTTAATTGCTCTCTGAGAAAACGCTGGAAAGTAGCTGGCACCTGCTGGCAGTTGCCTGAAGGTGATTAACTTATTGGCAGTTGGCGTGCCTTTGGACAGAGTTAAATAGTGAAGTATCAAGATCTTGTCTTTTAACGGAACCTCTTCCTTGTTGTCCTTTAGCGAGACCTCGACGCTAGGAACGGTAACCAGATATGACAGATTCAAATACTCAATGATTATGTTATCGTGGTCTGCATATTGGGCACCACTTTTATGGCACAGTTGCTCAATATCGATACTTTTTAGTCGTTCACAGGCAAGCTTATAAGCAAGCTCATGAGATTGCTTTTCGATATTATTAAATGATGGATGCGAGGTCATTTTAAAGCCCAAGGCTATTAGCTATTTCCTTTACCTTCACCTGGAGAGGAGAATCTTGAGGTAGTTCTATGAGCGGGGTTCCTTTCATTTCTAGCTCGGCAATGTTTGGGTCTTCGGGGATGGTAGCGATAATCTGAAGCGCGGACTCATCTATTACCTTTGTTATCCCTGGAGGCAGCTCACCCTTAACCCGATTAACTACCAGCCGTACTTTATCCACTTTTGTCCTTAATTCTCCGATAAGTTCCTTTATCCTGGCCGCAGTGGTGATACCTCTCATAGTAGGGTCGGACATGATAAGCAAGACAGCCACATCCCTTGTCGTTTGGCGGCTGATATGCTCCATGCCTGCCTCACAGTCCATAACAATATAGGCATATTTGTAAGATTTAACTAGCTGGTCTAGGGATGCTCGTAGAAATTCATTGGGTGCGCAGTAACAGCCGGGCCCTTCAGGACGTCCCATGGCCAGAAGATCGAAACCCCTGGATTCCACCAACGATTCCAGTATCTTGCCATACATATATTCATGTTTTGAAATCGAAGGACTGAAACGCCCCTTTGATACATCCTCGGTCATCTTTTCTCTTATTTTACCTATGGTTCTATTTTCATCCAGTGGCAAACCCAGGGCTTGATTAAGGTTCATAGCGGGGTCGGCATCAACAGCCAGTACTACACCCTTTTGGGAGAGCAGCTTTACCAGCAGAGCAGCAACAATGGTCTTCCCCGTTCCACCTTTCCCGGCTATCGCTATCGTTTTAGTCATTTCACCTCGCTTGTTTCCCTGGAAGGAAGCAGTTTAATTGGCGATAGTTTCACTACCGCATTATATTCAGGAGGGCAAACCTCCAGGCATGTGCCACACTTGGAGCACTTCTCCTGGTCGATAACTTTTATCTCTCCCTTTTCACCTTTAATTGCTTCGGTGGGACAAACCAGCACACAATGCTCACAACCTCTATCGCACTTATCAGGGAGTATATAATAGGCGGTGAGTTCAGAACAAACCAGTGCCGGGCAACGCTTCTCGAGGATATGAGCTTCATATTCCTCTCTAAAGTAGCGCAGGGTAGTAAGGACAGGGTTGGGTGCTGTTTTGCCCAACCCGCACAGCGAACCAGCTTTGACATCTTCGGCTAGCTTGAGCAGAAGGTCAATATCTTTGATTCTACCTTTGCCAGTTGCAATATCTTCAAGGAGTTGATGCATTTGTAATGTGCCCAGGCAACACATCGGGCACGTGCCACAGGATTCCTTTGTGGTGAAATCGAGGAAAAAACGTGCTGCGTCAACCATACAGTTATCCTCATCCATAATAATCATACCCCCTGAGCCTATCATCGAGCCAGCCTCACGAAGAGAATCATAATCGATGGGGGTATCAAGCAAGCTTGCCGGAATACAACCTCCTGAGGGGCCTCCAATTTGCACTGCTTTAAATTCCTTATCGTTGATTATTCCACCACCGATGTCGTAAATAAGCTCGCGGAATGTTGTGCCCATAGGCACCTCAGTCAAACCGGTGTTAATAACCTTGCCGGCTAGGGTAAATACAGCAGTTCCTTTGCTTCCTTCGGTTCCAATGGAGGAAAACCAATTTGCACCTTGCTCGATTATCAAAGGGATATTGGCAAAGGTCTTGACATTATTTAATAACGTGGGTTTACCCCACAATCCTACCTCTGTGGGATAAGGTGGTCTTGGCCTGGGTGTACTCATCTTTCCCTCAATAGCAGCCATCAAAGCTGTCTCTTCGCCGGAGACAAAAGCACCCGCCCCTTTTGCTACCTCAATGTGAAAACTAAAAGCACTACCACGTATGTTATTCCCTAAGAAACCCATTTCTTCTGCCTGATTTGCAGCAATCTGCACACGCTCAATTGCCAGAGGATATTCAGCTCGAACATAGATGTAGCCTCGTTTGGCACCTATAGCGTAACCACCAATAATCATTCCCTCTATGACTTGTTGTGGGTTGCTTTCCAGGATAACGCGGTCCATGAATGCCCCCGGGTCCCCCTCATCAGCATTACATACTACGTACTTTGGTGCTCCCACGGCATTGTGACAGAGTTGCCATTTTTGCCCGGTGGGAAATCCAGCACCACCTCGCCCTCGAAGCCCTGAGCTTTCTACCTCCTTAATTATGTTCTCAGGTTGGAGTTTTAAGGCTTTATCCAGGGCGGAATAGCCGCCATTGGCGATATAGTGATTAATATTTTGGGGGTCGATATAGCCGCAATAGCGCAGTATGAGGCGCAACTCATGTTCAAATCTGGGTAGTTCCGGGATGTAGGGGTATCCTTCTTCGTTCTCTTCAAGTGTGCCCAGTGCAAGTTCCAGGCAGGGATCATCACCCATAATATAGCCTTCTACGAGGCGAGGAACAAGTTCAGGGGTTATGTTGTGGTAGACTACGCGGAATGAATCAGGTTTAGATATGGTGACCAGTGGCTCAGCATAGCACAGCCCCATACAACCAACTTCAATAATTTCAACCTTCGTTTCTCGCCTTGCCAGTTCTGTCTTGAAGGCTTCAAGTGTGGCTAAAGCTCCGCCTGCTCTACCACAGGTAGCTGTGCCAATAAGGATATAGGTGTCACTTTGGAGAGCTTCCCACTCGGATCTTGACCTGTTTTTAATCTCTTGAAATGTCATCTGACGTTATACATAACCTTAAATATTTAGCACCAAATCATGGGCAATGTTAAAACTGGAGATGAATGTAACTATTATTCAGAATTGGGTGTTGAGGATGTTTCACTGCTTGGATTTTCTTTCTGGGTTTTCTGCTTGTAAGGTATTAGAGTCTCCTCAACCTTGAACGGTGTCATTCTGGGGTAAACATCATCCCTTATAAGCATTACTGGAGCCAGCATACAACAACCAACGCAGGCGACTCGTTCCAGGCTGAACTCGCCATCCTCGCTGGTTTCTCCTACCTTAATGCTGAGTTCCCTCTCTAAGGCTTCCAGGACAAGCTTGCCCCCTGCCATGTGACAGGCAGTT
>DAOVDO010000148.1 GCA_030669525.1 Dehalococcoidia bacterium
TGGTAGACATATATCAAGATTAAATAAAGTGAAAGCTCTGGAGATAAATTGAGAATGCTAGCTAATCGTGATACTATGCATTTTTAAATTAAGGGGGCAGCAATGAAAAGTGATGTTGTAAAGAAGGGCATTGAGAGAGCACCTCATAGGTCGCTGTTGCATGCTGTAGGTTGTGGCTCAGATGACTGGAATAAACCCTTTATCGGAGTAATTAATAGCTTTAGTGAAGTTGTCCCTGGGCATATTCATTTGCAATCTGTTGCCCGGGCAGTAAAAGAAGGAATTCGCAGCCGAGGCGGAGTGCCTTTTGAAGTCAATACTATAGCAGTATGTGATGGCATTGCTATGAACCATCCGGGAATGAAGTATAGCTTACCCAGTCGGGAAATTATTGCTGACTCAAGTGAGATTTTGGCTGAAGCTCATGCTTTTGATGCTTTAGTTTTTGTTCCCAATTGTGACAAGGTAATCCCCGGGATGCTGATGGCAGCCGTAAGGCTTAATCTGCCCTGCGTTTTCATAAGTGGTGGCCCTATGTTGGCAGGGAAGCTTAACCGAGGAGACATCACCAAGTCAGTTGACCTTAGCTCAGTTTTTGAAGCAGTTGGTGAGGTTGCCAAGGGGAGTGTTAGCGAAGCTGAGTTGGTGGAGTTAGAAAGAGTTGCCTGTCCTGGCTGTGGTAGCTGTGCTGGCATGTTTACCGCCAATACTATGAATTGCCTTACTGAGGCTCTAGGCATGGCTTTACCTGGCAACGGAACAATACCAGCAGTACAAGCACAGCGAATTCAATTAGCCTACAAAGCAGGACAGCAAGTTATGGAGGTATTAGCTAAGGATATTCGGCCTAAAGATGTTATCACCAAGGATTCCATTTATAATGCCTTCGCTGTGGATATGGCTTTGGGTGGCAGTACTAATTCCATTTTGCATCTTACGGCAATAGCGCATGAAGCAGGAATCGATTTCGCCTTATCCTGGGTAAATGAGATTAGCCAGCGCATTCCCCATATATGCAAATTAAGCCCAGCAAGTGACTATCACATTGAGGATTTAGATTTAGCTGGTGGCATTCCAGCAGTAATGCAAGAGCTATCCCAATTACTGAATCTCGAAGCAAAAACTGTGTTGGGGAAATCTTTAGGCGAGTTTATGGAGGGAGCGAGGGTTAAGGATAGGGAGATAATCCGTCCCATATCACAGCCTTATAGCGCTGCTGGTGGTATTGGTATACTATTTGGCAATCTGGCACCTGAAGGCGCTGTGGTAAAAAGTGCTGCCGTGGCCCCTGAGATGTTGGTTCATCAGGGTCCAGCAAGAGTCTTCGATAGTGAAGAGGAAGCCACCGCAACGATAATGAAAGGTGAATTCAAGACAGGTGAGGTAATTGTCATTCGTTATGAGGGGCCCAAGGGAGGACCAGGAATGCGTGAAATGCTAACGCCAACTTCTCTTCTCAGTGGCATGGGCATGGGTAAGGAAGTAGCCCTTATTACTGATGGACGCTTTTCCGGGGCTACGCAGGGGGCAGCTATCGGTCACGTCTCTCCTGAGGCAGCAGAGAAGGGTACTATAGCTGTTTTGAGGGATGGTGATATCATTAAAATAGATATTCCTAAGCATAAGTTGGAAGTAGAGTTAACCCCAGAGGAGATAGAGCAACGATTAAATTTACTGCCTCCTTTTGAGCCTAAGATTAAACATGGCTATCTTAAGCGATATAGTGATAAAGTGAGTTCAGCCAGCACTGGAGCAGTGTTTGCTGACTAGGGGAGATCTATTTATGGAAAAAACTGGTGCCCAGATTCTGTGTGAAAGCTTAATTAGAGAAGGTGTTGAAGTTATTTTTGGCATTCTTGGTGGTGCTTTGCTACCGATATATGATGCCTTTCCTCAATATCCTCAGCTTCGACATATATTGGTTCGTCATGAACAGGGAGCAGCTCATGCCGCCGATGGCTATGCCAGGGCCACACACAAGGCAGGTGTGTGCCTGGCTACTTCAGGTCCAGGAGCTACTAATCTAGTAACCGGGATTGCCAATGCTTATATGGATTCCTCTCCCGTAGTAGCCATAACAGGCCAGGTAGCTAGACCTTTTATTGGCAAGGATGCTTTCCAGGAGGCAGATATCACCGGCATTATGCTTCCTATCACCAAGCATAATTACCTTGTCACTGACGCTGCAGGACTGGCTAAAACGATTAAGGAAGCTTTCTACATCGCCCAGACGGGCAGGCCAGGCCCTGTGCTTATTGATATACCAAGGGATGTCCAACAAGAAGAGGCGGAATTTGTTTATCCTGATAAAGTTGATTTGCCAGGCTACAAGTTTATCTCACGAGGTCATTTAGCTCAAATCGAAAAAGCAACAAAGCTTATTAACGAAGCCGAACAACCCCTTATCATTGCTGGCAGAGGAATAATTATCTCCCAAGCTTATGACGAGCTCAAGGAATTAGCTGAGAAAGCACAAATACCAGTGGTTAGTACCTTACTTGGCATTGGATCTTTTCCCGGGAATCATATACTTAATTTTGGCATGCTAGGTATGCATGGTATGGCTTATGCTAATATGGCAGTGCAGAATGCTGACCTTATTATTGCCGTTGGCATGAGGTTTGATGACCGGGCTACAGCGAATACTAAGGATTTTGCCCCCTATGCCCGCATTATCCACATTGACATCGACCCCGCAGAGATAGGAAAGAACGTAAGGGTAGATGTGCCGATAGTCGGAGATGTTAAAAATGTGCTGAAGGCTACAAATAAGAAAATTGACTGTAGAAATCACCCCGATTGGCTCTTTCAGTTAGAGCAATGGAGGTATGAACATCCATCCTTAGAAATCAGGCAGGATGACGAGGTTTTACCTCAATATGTTATTCACCAGATCTGCGAAGCTACCCAAGGTGATGCCATAGTAGTTACCGGCGTAGGGCAGAATCAAATGTGGGCAGCACAGCATTTCGTTTATACTAAACCAAATAGCCTTA
>DAOVDO010000034.1 GCA_030669525.1 Dehalococcoidia bacterium
TAAGGCTAAGGAACTGCTGGCAGCGGCAGGCCATCCCGACGGGTTTAAGACCACGCTAATTGGCCCGGTGTTTGCCAACAGGGACTTCCCCATCGCTATACAGTCCTACCTGGCGGAAGTAGGGATTGACTTGGAACTGGAGTTTCTGGAGAGAGCCGCGTTCATGAGCTACAGATTTGGTCAGACTGGTCTGGGCAATAACTGGCTGATTGAACCTGAGCCAGGGGGAGGAAATGTCCTTTACTCGACAAACAATATTCTGTCATCTACTGCGCGGAATTATCCCAGCACGGCCAGAACGCCAGGATTCGACGAACTGATTAATAAGGCAATTTACGAGGCAGACCCAGCCAAGATAACAGAGCTGCTGGTACAAATGGAAATGCTGGCATACGATGATGCTATGGTGGTTCCCTTCTGGAATGAGGGAACAAGCGGTGCCTTCGATCCAGCACTTCAAGACTACGAATGGTTTCTCTGGGATGGGCCTGATTATGATGTAAGTAAAGCCTGGCTGAAGAAGTGATGTAATTGTGGGTTTATAAAGGTGCGTGGCAAGCTTGATACTTGCTACGCACCTTTGATTAGCCGTCACAAAGAAAGGAAAATTTTTTGTCAGCGTATATCGTCCGCAGGCTATTACAGGCTATACTGGTGCTCCTCCTGGTCACTATATCTGTGTTCCTTGTGATGCACTTGATGCCTGGTGACCCTGTGCTACTTTATGTCAGCCAGGATGAACTGGCGACAGCCATCTCGGAGGAACAACTTACCCACCTCTACCACAAATTCGGACTGGACAAGCCGCTCACAGAACAGTATATGGATTGGATGTGGGGTGTCGTTCATGGTGATTTAGGGGAATCTATATTCTGGGGCACAACGGTGACGGATGAAATAAGCAGAGCCTTACCAATAAGCCTTTATCTGGGTTTGATAGCCTTTGCCGTGGGTATCATTATCGGTATACCAGCGGGGGTGGTCTGCGCGGTGAGGCGGGGCAGGTGGATGGACTCAGTGGTAACATTTCTCGCCAATATAGGGATATGTGCGCCCATTTTCTGGGTGGGCATTTTGATGATATATCTGTTCGGCCTTTACCTGGGGTGGCTCCCAATCCAGGGATACACCTCCCCGTTTGATAATTTTTCCTTGAGTATCAGACAGGCAGTCATGCCGGTCATCTGCCTATCCTTTATGGGTCTGGCGGGAAACACGCGCCAGACGCGTTCATCCATGCTTGAGGTCATCCAGCAGGACTATATCCGGACTGCCTGGGCGAAGGGTTTGAAAGAACGCACTATAATAATGAGGCATGCCTTGAAAAATGGAATCATTCCGGTGGTTACACTGGCTGGCATGCATGTCCCCCGTATCTTCGGCGGCCAGGTGCTTGTCGAGACCATATTCAGTATTCCCGGTATGGGCAGGTTGGCAGTTGAAGCTCTGTTCAGCTATGACTACGCAGTTGTACAGGGCGTTATTCTGGTAATTGCCGTAGTTGTGGTTCTTTGTAACCTCATTATCGACATTTCCTATGGCTGGCTTGATCCCAGGACACGGTATCAATAAGTGAGTGTAGCTTATGTCAGAAAAGAATGTTAAGCAAACAGAATTTATGGAAATAGCACCCCGTGTCAGCTGGTTCAAGCGCTTCAGAAGGGTGTTCTTCAGCCGAGGTTTGGTTATTTTTGGCCTTGTTGTCATTACAGCGTTGATAATAACTGCCATTTTCGCCCCTCTAATAGCTCCATATGACCCCTATGAGATACAGCTGGATAATATCCTGGCTCAACCAAGCCATGCTCATGCCCTGGGCACTGACAGCATCGGCAGGGACACATTAAGCCGTGTAATCTACGGAACCCGGCCTTCGCTGCTGATTGGCCTTGTGGCTATTACCATTGCTGCCGCCATCGGCATGTCTCTGGGGCTAATTGCAGGATACTTTGGCGGCAAGATATACGCCATTGTCATGCGTATTATAGATACACTCATGGCTTTCCCGATGATATTGCTCGCCCTTACCATCGCCGCTGTGCTTGGAGGCGGGCTAAGGAACATCATAATAGCCCTCGGTATAAGCATGATACCTCCATATGCCAGGGTAATGTGTGCCCAGGCCCTTACCATTAAGGAAAACGACTATATCCTCGCCGCTCATGCCCTAGGCGCCAGCAATCGACGTGTCATGTTAAGACATCTTGCACCCAATTGCTTTCCGCCACTTATAGTTTTAATGACCATGATGATAGGGGGTGCCATTCTGGCTGAATCCAGCCTCAGCTTCCTGGGTATCGGCATAAACCCACCAGCCGCTGCCTGGGGTGCTATGGTCAGCGATGGCTATCGATATCTGCTGACAAATCCAATACTTTCCTTTGCTCCTGGCCTGGCTATCATGCTGGTCGTCTTTGCCTTTAACATGGTTGGAGATGGGCTGAGGGATGCACTCGATCCGAGACTCAGGGGTGCAATTTAAAATTTGAACATCAGTAGTATATTATAGAAGATAAGATGTCAGTTATATTAAAGGTTGAAAACCTGAGCACACAGTTCAAAACGGATGCTGGCCTGGTCAAAGCCGTAGATGGTATTTCCTACCATGTAGACCAGCAAGAAATAGTAGGCCTGGTGGGAGAGAGCGGCTGTGGCAAATCGGTAAGTCAGCTTTCCGTGATGCAATTAATACCAACCCCACCAGGCAAAATAACCGATGGCAAGGTTACCTTTGAGGGCCAGGACTTGCTCAAGTTCGAGGCCAAGGGGCATGAGATGCGTTCCATCCGCGGTGCCAAGATAGCCATGATATTCCAAGAGCCGATGACCTCACTCAACCCGGTGCTGACTATCGGCCGACAGCTAACCGAGATGCTGGAACTTCACCTCGGCATGGATAAGGAAGCTGCCAGGGAACGGGCAATCGAACTTATCAGGCTGGTAGGCATCCCTGGTGCAGAAAGCCGCATTGACGACTATCCCCACCAGTTCAGTGGTGGCATGCGCCAGAGGGTAATGATTGCTATAGCACTCTCCTGTCATCCCAGGATAATTATTGCTGATGAACCAACCACCGCTCTGGATGTAACCACCCAGGCACAGTTACTTGAGCTTATGAAGGACATGGTTGAACACTTTCGCGCTTCCCTGGTCATCGTTACTCACAATCTGGGCGTCATCGCTCGTTATGCCCAGAGAATATATATTATGTATGCCGGGCACATCGTTGAGACAGGCACCTGTAAAGATATATTCGCTCGCCCATGCCATCCGTATACTATAGGGCTTCTCAAATGTATACCCAGGCTGGATGAGGAGCAAGGGAAAAAACTGGTCCCCATTGTTGGCTTGCCGCCTAACCTGATTAACATGCCACCTCATTGTGCTTTTATTCCCAGATGTCCCTACAGTACCGAAAGATGTAGGCGGGAACCCTGGCCAGAACTCAAGCTCATTGATGGACAGCACTACACTGCTTGCTACGCTGATATTCAGGAGAAATAAAATGGAGCCATCACAAGATGACATACTATTAGATGTCAAGAACCTGAAGATGTATTTCCCGGTGACCAGAGGCATTCTAAGGCACAAGGTCGCTGAGGTAAAAGCGGTTGACGATGTCAGCTTCAAGCTAAAGAGGGGAGAAACACTGGGTCTGGTGGGGGAAAGCGGTTGTGGCAAGACCACCACCGGTCGCTGCATCCTACGATTGTACCTGCCCACCGCTGGACAGATTTCATTCGAAGGCCATGATATCTCTACCTTGCCCGAGAGCAAGATAAGACCCATGCGACGTAAAATGTCCCTCATCTTTCAGGACCCGTTCGGCTCGCTCGACCCACGACAGAGCGCTGGTAGCATTGTAGGTGAGCCATTAATAGTGCAGCAATTGGTCACCAGCCATGCTGAGTATGAAGAACGAGTAGAACAGCTATTTCGTGTGGTTGGACTGGATCCAGGGATGACCGACCGTGTTCCCCACGAGTTCAGCGGTGGTCAGAGGCAACGCATCGGCGTGGCACGTGCCCTGGCCTGTGAGCCATCCTTGATAATCTGCGATGAGCCCGTTTCAGCCCTTGATGTTTCCATCCAGGCGCAGGTAATTAACCTGCTGGAGGAACTCCAGGAAGGACTGAAAGGGCTGACCTATCTCTTTATTGCCCATGACCTCTCCGTAGTTCGGCATATCAGTAACCGTGTGGCGGTAATGTATCTGGGACACATCGTGGAGATTACGGACTCTAAAACGCTCTACGAGAATCCGTTGCACCCATACACCAGGGCTTTGCTTTCCGCAGTGCCCATAGCTGACCCCTTCGTAGAGGAAAAGCGTGAACGCATAATCCTCAAGGGAGAGGTGCCCAGCCCGCTAAATCCACCATCCGGCTGCAGTTTCCACCCTCGCTGCTCTATTGCCACAAAGGAGTGCAGCCAGGTGATTCCGCCATTACGCGATATCGGCGGTGGACACGAGGTAGCCTGCATTCGGATATAGCCCCACACTACCCGATATAGTGTAACAATAGCTATAGCCCCGATCATAAAGCTCGGAAAGGGGGAAATATCGACCCTGGCCAGGTCGAGTTAACACTAAGGAAAAGACCTCAGGATACAGAGCAAATTAGACTGGAGCGCCGGCATCATCCTGTCCATTAATACAAATCATCAACCTGCATTCCTGCTCTAGTAAGCTACTCTACGATATACAGGTTTCCGTCATGTGAGCCTATATAAACCTTCCCGTTCGCTACAGATGGAGACGAAGTAATCTTGCCCCCGGTGGGAATATCCCAAAGCCTGCCACCAGTGACAGCATCCAGAGCATATAGGTGGCCATCCTGGCTACCTATATAGACAGTTGTTCCTGCCACTGCTGGAGAGGAGCTAATAATGCCTTCAGTCTCAAATATCCAACGCCTTTCGTGTCTTTCTATATCTATGGAGAATAGTTTATTGCCCGAGCCTATATATAATATGCCATCCTTTACAACAGGGCAGGAATTGGTTGTCTTCTCCAATTTGAGGAACCACTGAAAACCGGATGGCAGTGGAGGTTCAGGTGCCACACCGTACAGGTACATTGTTTTCCAATAGGGTATAAGCTCATTTTCACGTGGCCAATTTCGAGCATCAGCATCAAAGGCATACAACAAGCCCTTGGAGTTACTGAAGTAGACGCCTCCATCAGCCACCGCGGGAGAGGATATAATCGGGGAGTATGACTGAAATTTAAGGCGAAGTCTTCCGTTCAGTGCGTGTAAGGCATAGCAGCAGCGATCCATCGACCCCACATAAACAATGCCGCCTGCCACTGCAGGTGATGATACGATAGGGTCGCCTGTTTCAGGGTGCCAGAGTTCGGTTCCCTCCATCGCATCCAATGCATAGATACAATAATCATCGGAGCCAAAATAAACTACGCCATCAGCTACCGCAGGCGAGGACCTGATAGCATATTTTGTTTTAAAATCCCACAGGCTTTCACCAGTAGAGGCATCAAGCGCATACAGTCTACCGTCATTTGAGCCGAAGTAGAGTATACCATTGGCAACTGCCGGTGAAGATTGTACCCAGCTACCCGTCTCGAACTCCCAAAGTTTGGTGCCGCTTGCCGCGTCCAGGGCATAGAGTTTGCCATCCCTGGAACCGAAATATACATTACCATTCGCCACTGTCGGCGATGAGTGTATCCCACCATCCGTAGAAAAGACTGCGCTTAGCTTACCCTTGGGTAAAACAGTACTCGGACCAGTGCTGCCGGAGCGCTCCAGGTCATGCCGGAACATCGCCCATTCTCCAATAATGGAGTTTGAGTTCAGACCTTCAGGCGGTCCAAATATTAAGTCGGTAAAGTGATACAGGCCCAGTAATACAATTGCCAGGGCAACGACGCTGATAGTAGTTATCCTTATTAATTTTCGCCGCTTGAAATGGTCGAGCCTTTTTTGTTCTAACTGTGGATCTCTTTCTAATAAAGGGTTTGCCATATCAACTCTTGAAGACCATATTAAGCCCTCTCTCAGATAACTGTCAATGCCTGTGATAAGCTGAAAAACCAGCTATACTTTCTTACGCTTCCATCTCCCCAGTCGGAAATATGCTAAGTAGGCAACCGCTCCTACAACCATACCGGCCACTATCGCCCAGCGTATTCCATAAACACCAAGATTGGTAACACGTGGTAACAAGAATGCCAGGGGCATCTGTACCCCCCACATACATACCAGTTCAATAATCATAGGTGGCAAGGTGTCACCGATGCCCGATAGACACTGCATAAATACAACGAGAAAGCCCAGTACCAAGTAACCAGCAGTTGCTATTCTCAGGAAGGTACTGGCTACCTCCACTATACTGGGCTCAGTGCTGAAGATCCCCACTATGCTTTCAGCCCACAGTAATATCACTATTGAACAGATGACCATAATACCCTCGGCAAAACATACTGCCATCCAGCCACTGCGCTCCGCTCGCTCCGCCTGTCGCGCCCCCAGGTTTTGCCCTGCCAGCACCCCAGCAGCCGTGCCCCATCCCATACCCAACATAACCAGTGTCATCTCCACCCTCTGACACAGGGTATGAGCCGCTACAGACAGTGTGCCAAAGGGAACCATAAAAAACATCAAGAATATATGGCCAAGGCTCCTTTGCATACCCATAACCATAGCAGGAATGCCTATCCTCACTATACGCCATATAATGTGCAGGTCAACATAAAAGTTACTCAAGGTAAGCCGCAGACGAGTCCGTCCCGTGAATAAAACCCACAGAGAGAGTGCCATTCCCAGACTCTGGGAGAATACATTAGTAATAGCTGCCCCGCTGACACCCAGGTTAGGAAATATCCACCAGCCGAAGACCAAGAAAGGACAGAGTGCTACATGTACAATTCTGAAGAAGATAGCTATTTTCATGGGGGTCATCGCATCCCCAGAAGCCTGCATAATACCCTCAGCCGTTATCCTGAAGGACATAGCCACCGCTCCCACGAACATTATACGCATGTATGCCACGCCCGCAGTGACAACATCAGCCTCCACCCCCATCAGGGTTAATATTGGTTCAGCAAAGAAGATTCCTATGGATGCCATAACTATAGAAAAACTGGCGCTGATAACGAAAGCTTGCCTTGCGACATGATTGGCACTTTTAGCGTCACCCTGACCAATGAAACGGGCAATCATTGCTCTGGCACCCATAACAAGTCCCATAACCGCTGGTATCATAAACATCACAACCATACCGGCAACGCCCACCCCTGCAATAGAGGCTACCCCCAGTTTCCCAACCCACACCATGTCAATGGTGGGACCTACCATATCCAGACTCTGGCTTATTATAATAGGCCAGGATAGTAATAACAGGTTCCCAACGATGCTGCCTTTCGTCCAGTCCCTGCCAGGTATAGTCTCTCTCATAATAGAACTTCCCACCTCTTCCACCATAAGCAACCAGTTGCCTTACAAGTTGTAATCATCCACTCTTTCCAATCACACCATGAACTAAAACGCCTTTACCCGCTAAATTGCCATGGTGACACAAATACTTAATCGGCAATATAGGTAGTCCCCCACACCAGTAAAATTAAGAGCCAGAAACAGTGTATCTGGCTCTAAAATTCGCTTGTACTATATTAAGTAACCACCTGACATGATGACACGCAACTCTTCTTATCCCCTACTCTACAGTCCGATATACTTCAACCGATTGGAATGAGAACAATTTGAGGACCAATATTGAGACTGAAAGCCAATGCAAATACTTTACCTCTTGATACCTTTAGAGTAGCCAAGTAAATTCGCCTACCTTGACCTCCCCCAGTAGAGGCACTTTCTCAATCGAGTTATAGCCTTTAAAATCAATTTACTATTATACCAGACTGCTACTCTATTGCATGGCTTTCAGTGTCACATTACAGGGCCTTGCAATTTCAGAATTCCGTGGTAATATAGTATTAAGACAATATATCAATGTACTCAAGTAATTCAAATGTGAAGGGGGTGGCATTATGTAAAGCGGCTTATGTGGCGTAAAAGGAGAATGGCAAACTAAGAAAACAAATTTATGGAGGTGGAAAATTGAAAAACAAGGCAATTATACTGGTGTTGTCCATAGCAATAATTTCAAGCCTGGTAGTCATCGGTTGTGCCAAGCCTGCCCCGGGACCCACCCCTGAGAAACCTGTAGAGATAATATTCCAGGCTGAACATCCCCGCCCGCAATTCCTCACAGTACACGCAATAGAACCCTGGGTGATGGGGTTTGAGGAGAAGAGTGGTGGGAGGCTCAAGATGTTCTATTATGACAGAAACGGTGTGGTCCCACGTGAAGGGCTAATGGACGCGGTGTCAGACAATATACTTCAAATGGGCGTTGTCCCACTAGTTATGGAACCGGGTAGATACCCCTTGTCCGAGGTCGTTTCTTTACCCTTCACTGCCGCCAGCTCCACCATCAGTAGTCTGGTT
>DAOVDO010000037.1 GCA_030669525.1 Dehalococcoidia bacterium
CGCCTGGCCATTCTTCGTTAACAGTTATCTTAATGTAGGGGAAGGTCTTGTCGTCTCTAAGACTTATATTGTATCGGGGATGATATTTCTTTATAAGATTACACTCCAAAATGAGCGCTTCCTGTTCGGAGTCGGTGATTATAAACTCCAGGTCATTTATTTTCGATATCAATTGCTGGACCTTTGCTGACTGGTTACTTCTGGTGCCTAAATAACTCCTTACTCTGTTGTTCAAATTAGCAGCTTTACCAACGTAGATAATCCTGCTTTGCTCGTCTTTAAAGAGGTAGACCCCTGGATTCTGTGGGAAAGCTTTAAATTGCTCCTCCAATTGTATTTTCACAGTAAATCAATTGTAACAGGGATATTAAATGTGGACAAAAGTGGTTGTAGTTATGTTAGAATGGCGCATAATGGAAAAGAGCGTTGGTACCTTTCTTGAATACCTATCTAATCAGAAGAGATGTTCACCTAATACGATAGCTGCTTATCGCAATGACCTTAACCAGTTAACAGCCTACTTTGAAGTAGAGAAAACAAAGGGAATAATTAAGTCGAGCAGCGAATTACTAAAAAGCTATCTGCTCAACCTTAGAGAGAAGAGATACTCTCAGGCTACAGCAGCTCGTAAGATAGCCTCGGTCAAGTCCTTTTATAAATTTATGATTAATTCAGGCAAGTTGAAGGAGAATCCATCAGAGAAAATACTCCCTCCCAGAGTCAGCAAGCACCCACCCGAATTCTTATCTCCATATGAGTACTCACGCTTGCTGGCAGAGCCCCAAAAGCTATCCACTCCTGAGGCTAGAAGAGACGAGGTGATGCTAGAACTGCTTTATGCCACTGGTTTACGTGCCAGTGAACTGGTATTTCTAAACGTGAAAGATATTGACCTGGATAGATCTCACCTATACTGTGTTCATGGTGATTCCAGGAGGCAAATAGCTTTTGACCTTCATATAAACCAATTATTAAGAGATTTTCTCAAGAATGGCAGGCTTGATTTACTATATGATGAAAATGAGGAGGCGTTGTTTCTTAATCGACGGGGTGGGCGGCTCACCAGGCAAGGTTTCTGGCAAATTGTAAAGAATTATGCATCTAAAGCAGGGCTCAGTGCAAAAATTACACCGCATACCTTGCGCCATAGCTTCGCTATTAATAAATTACGAAGTGGTGTCGACCTCCAATCTGTTCAGCGAGTTCTAGGCCATGCCTACATTTCCAGTACCAGAATATATAAACAACCCCATCCTCATCGGGAAAATGAATAATGCCCAAAAAAACACGTAGTGCTAAACAAAAACATAGTATAAGACAAGCAAAGGAAATACAGAGAAAGTACTCCCGATCAGCCATAACAGTAACTACCGAGCCTCAATTATCAGCTAATATGTCTTCTGAAACCCAGCGACCACTAAACCACTATCGATACTTAACTCCTGAACTACGTCGTATTGGTATACTTGCTGGGGTCATAATCATAATTCTTATAGCGTTATCACAGATCCTTGATTAATATTTCCGTTTGACGAATAGTCATGGATTTAGTAAAGGCCCGAGCCAACTTAATCAAGCACCTTAACTGGGAGATCGCGGATAAGCGCGTAGTTGATGCTATGAAGCATGTTCCGCGTGAGGCCTTTGTACCCAAAGAACTCCAATATGCCGCTTATGAGGATAGGCCACTAAGCATTGGTTTTGGTCAGACCATTTCCCAACCCTACATTGTCGCTCTGATGGTACAGGCACTGGAGCTTAAAGGCGATGAGAAGGTTCTGGAGATAGGAACTGGCAGTGGCTATGAAGCAGCTATCCTATCTAAGCTATCAGGGAAAGTGGTCACTGTAGAGTGTATTCCTGAGCTGGCTGAATCGGCCAAGCAAGTTTTGACAGGTCTCGGCTGTTCCAATGTTGATGTTCATATCGCCGGCAGGGCTTTAGGCTGGCTGGAAGATTCACCCTATGATGCTATCATTGTGTCTGCCGGGGCTCCTTCAATTCCTAAAATATTGTTGGGGCAATTATCCTGGGGTGGAAAACTGGTGATTCCGGCAGGCTCGCGCTGGCAACAGGAACTAATGAAAATAACCAAGCTTAAAAAGGGGAATAAGGTGGAGAATTTGGGTGGTTGTTACTTTGTTCCGCTTATAGGTGAAGGTGCCTGGAAGGAATAGGGCCAATAAAAAAGTGCCCCCAAGGGGATTCAAACCCCTGATCTTCAGCTTGAAAGGCTGACGTCCTAGGCCTCTAGACGATGAGGGCAAGCAAATTGCATATTCTAGGGATAAATTGCCATATTTTCAAGTCCGCTTGTCTCCGGTAAGTCAAACATTAAATTCATATTCTGGATGGCCTGTCCAGCACCACCCTTCACCAGATTATCAAGGCAGCTAAGAACTATAAGCTTCCCAGTCCTTGAATCTACGGTAGGATAAATCAAGCAAAAGTTATTTCCCCATGCGTGTTTAGTTTGAGGCGGTTTGTTCATTACCTTAACAAATGGCGAATCTTGGTAAAACTTCTGATAGAGCAGGTATAACCCTTCTTTATCCTTAACACTATCACCCGGTTTAGTATCCCTTAATCTAGCATAGCAGGCGCTTAATATGCCTCGGGTCATCGGCACTATATGAGGCACGAATGTTATCGAGAGGTTATTCTCAGGTTTGAGGTTTCTTAGCTCCTGCTCTATTTCGGGTAAGTGTCGGTGTCCCTCAATAGCGTAAGCATAACTATTCTCGTTAACTTCCGCATAGTGGGTGGCTATGCTTAGAGTCCTACCAGCACCGGAGACACCTGATTTACTGTCAATTATTATATCTGAATGAATAAGTCCCTCCTTGATCACTGGTGCCAATGCCAGGATAGCGCAGGTGCTATAGCAACCAGGGTTTGCCACCAGGTGGGCGGAGACAATCTCCTCTCGATGTAATTCAGGTAATCCATAAACTGCCTCTTTCAACATTTCTGATGCAGGGTGATTAAATTGATACCATTCGGAGTATTTATTAATATCCTTTAGCCTGAAGTCCGCGCTGACATCAATAACTTTGATGCCCCTTCCTAATAAAGACCGCACCACATCCACACTATTCTTATGAGGCATTGCCGAGAAGGCGATATCGACATTATCTTCAAGCTCAGCCGTTATCAAGAGGTCAACATCATCGAGATGAGGGAATATTTCACCAAGCTTATGCCCTGCCGCACTTCGTCCAGTAACCGATTTAAGTTCTACTCGAGGATGTTGGTAGAGCAACCGAGCCAGCTCAGCGCCAATATATCCCGTGACATTTATTATCCCTGCTCTTATAACTGTCATTGTAAATATTATAAATTATACTACATGAAGGGTAATGGTCAATGGGGCAGCCCTCAATTTAACTGCATCGGCTTGTTTAAATAAAATGAGCCCCAATTAATATGAGCTGAACGAGCATATTGTATAAATCCTGTCATTTTTGGGATGATACTTTACGCACACTATTTGATTTACACCGGGGACATACTCTCTCCCTGATTTCTTGCTTGGTAGCTACCTGCATTTTATACTCATAGCCACAGTGAAGACACTTTAACGACTCTTGCATTCTCCCATGCCTCCGTTATATTAATATGCTTTTCTCTTTAATTTTATTCCTGCTGATTCGAATCCTCGTTAGCAAGTATGTTTTTGGTATATTCTATCTCTTCAGAGGTTACTTTCTGACGCATCTCTTCCAGGTCACGCATAATCTGAGCGAACCTGGGGCCTTCAGCAGCACTGATCCATTCTAACTGTAATCGTTCTGGACGGATCCCCAACTTCTCCATACGATTCCATAATTTATCTGCACGCCTGATTGTCCAATGGTTGGCGTTAATATAATGGCAGTCTCCTATATGACATCCAGATAGCAACACCACCGGAGCACCCAGCTTGAACGCATGCCAAATAAAGTTCTCATCAACCCTGGCGCTGCACATTACCCGAATGAAGCGGTTGTTAGGAGGATATTGTATTCTTGACATACCTGCCAAGTCACTAGCAGCATAGCTACACCAGTTACATAAAAAGGTTATTATCTTTTTCTCGGATTCTTCTTCCAAAGCAGCACTTATCTGAGCCAGTATCTGGTCATCATGGAAATGTCGAATTGTTATAGCCCCAAAGCGGCATTCGGCGGCGCAGGCTCCACAACCGGCACAGACAGCCGTAATAACTCGAGCTCCGGTCTTGGCTTTTACGTCTACCTCAATTGCTCCAAACGGACATACTTGGGCACAGACACCACATGACGTACATTTCTCAAGGTCTACCACCGCTTTTATTGCATCTCCCTGTACCATGCCGGAACTCAGCAATATTGAACTCCTTGCTACGGCAGCGCCAGCCTGGGTGACACTGTCTTTTATATCTTTGGGGGATTCAACGGAGCCGGCGTAGAATATTCCAGGGGTTGGTGCATCTACAGGTCTTAATTTGGGGTGTGCTTCCATCACAAAGCCATCTGCGGTCTGGGAAATATTCATGATGCTGGCCAGATGCTTCAAGTCATCGCTTTGCTGCAATCCTACTGACAGTACTACCATATCAAGTTCATACTCTTCTATCCTTGATGTAGTAGTGTTTTCCACACGAATCTTGAGGTTTCTAGTGTTGGGATCTTCGATTACTTCGCCTGGTAACCCCCTGATATAGTGAACGCCTGCCTCCTTGGAACGCCGGTATAAGTCCTCAAAGCCCTTGCCAAAGGCACGGATATCTATGTAAAAGACGTAGACTCTGGTGTCAGGGTAGTGCTCATTTATGAGGAGGCTATCCTTAATTGTATTCATACAGCAAACATTGGAACAGTAAGGATTACCACGATTTTCAGTACGTGAACCTACGCACTGTATAAAGCCGATGCGTTTTGGAGTCTGAAGGTCAGATGGACGCACCAGTTTACCCTCTGTGGGACCACCACCACATATCAGCCTCTCGAACTCCATGGTAGTGATAACATTTTCAAACTGCGTATAGCCGTATTCGTCCAGAGCAGTAGGATCGTAAATAGCCATACCAGTGGCGATGATTATCACACCCACGTTAAGTTCTACCAGTTCGTCCTGCATATTCAAGTCAATACAATCCTTTTCACATACATCAACGCATTTTCCACACCTTATAGGATTATTGCCCAGACATTCATCCATATTTATAAGATAGGAAGATGGTACAGCTTGTGGGAATGGTAGGTAGATAGCCTTCCGTGAAGCGAAACCTTGCTGGAATGCGTCGGGCACGACTACAGGACAAACCTCGGCACAACGCCCACAGGAGTTACACAACGTCTCATCTACATAGCGAGCCTTCTTCCGTACACGTACTTTGAAGTCACCTACATAACCTGATATTTCCTCCACCTCGCTATAGGACATAAGTGTTATGTTAGAGTGTCTACCCACATCCATCATCTTAGGCCCAAGTACACATATCGAACAGTCCATGGTGGGGAAGGTTTTATCCAGCTGGGCCATAATCCCTCCAATAGACGGTTGTTTCTCTACCAAATATACCTGGTGCCCAGCATCGGCTAGGTCCAGAGCTGCCTGAATGCCGGCTACTCCACCACCTACCACCATAGCAACATCAGTGACCGGTATCTCTGTATCCTCCTGTGGCTCAAGGAGTCGTGCTTTAGCTACAGCTATCTTGACGATATCCTTGGCCTTCCTGGTTGCCGCATCTCTGTCGTGTAAATGCACCCAGCTACACTGCTCCCTGATGCTGGTCATCTCTAACAGGTAGGGATTAAGCCCCGCTTCGGCAACACACTTACGGAAAGTTGGCTCATGCATCCTGGGAGTACAAGAGGCTATCACTACACGGTTGAGGTTAAATTCACGTATGTGCTTTTTTATCTCCTCCTGGCCGGGGTCAGCACAGCTATATTTATTACTTACTGCAACCACAACTCCTGGGATATCCTCCGCTGATTTCCTCACCTCCTCACAATCTACAGAACCTGCTATATTAAGACCGCAGTCACAGACAAAAACACCAATCCTTAGTTCGTCCTGCGTCAATTAATTTACCTCCTGTGCCAGCAATGCCCGGGATGCAAGGTCAAATAGATCCCGAATCTCAATCTGGCATATATCATTGTTTTCAGAGTTCTTCTGAGCACATCTGAGATGTATCTGGCATTTAGGACAAGCGGTAACCAGTATATCAGCATCAGTGGCTCCAGCCTGTGCCAGGCGTTCCTTCTGTATCTGTTTGTTTATTGCGTTACAGTTTATCCAGGGGCTAGCACCACAACATAGAGCTCCCTCCCGATTGTCAGCCATCTCTACCATTTCCAGCCCACTTATCGATGTCAGTATACTACGTGGCTGGTCAAATATCCTTGAGTATCTTCCCAGTGTACATGGATCGTGATAGGTTACCTTTTTCTTAAGTGTACCCAAAGTTAACTGACCATTCTCAACAAGCGGAGCTATTACCTCAGTTATGTGCAGAACATTAATATTCCAATCATCCAGGAACCTGGGATAGTCTACCTTGAGTGTATAATAGCATTCAGGACAGCTAGTGATAATCCTCTTTATGCCTTTTCTGTTAAACTCACGCATGTTAGCCTGCGCCAGAGCTACGAAGCCATCCACATCACCTGCCAGGAGCAGGTCCCGTCCACAACAACGTTCGTTAGATAGCAGGGTAAATGGTATGTGAGCATAGTTCAACAATCTGAGCGCGCCCTTTGTTCCTTTAACCGTTTTCAAACCCAGGTCTTTGAACAGGATGTCAAAATAAGGTGTGCACCCCACAAAGAAAGCTGTATCGCACTGTTTCTCTATTTCGATATCTTCAGGCAGCCAGTTCATCCGATTCTGCCTGATATCCCTGTGAGCCATTATGCGCATAATTGTTTGAGGTGCTCCACCGTGACTGTACTGTATTTCAGCTCCTTCCGCCACCGTTTGATGCCTTAGAGCCCTCACAAATTCGGTGAAGTTCACATTATAGTTACAGCGTTCCATGCACATATTACAACTTATGCATGACCAGATTATCTCATCTACCGGGCCATTGCCATCCTGCTCTAGAAATTTCTGCACTATTAAGCGAGGGTTAAATTCTTCATCATATCGAGCTACGGGACAAACCACGGTGCACTTACCACAATCCAGACAAAGACGTATCCTAGTATCAGTTACCATAGTTTGCAAATCAAACATTTAAATAATTGCCTCTCTCAATATCGAGTCAAGGATAAGATTCTATCTTATTACTCTGAGTAAGTTTGGAACTTACAACCTTGGTGTGTTTGTAAAGCGGTACTTGAGCTATTTCCTCAATTAGCTTCTTTACTTGCGTGACAAATTCAAGGCCATCAAATGCAGGAAGCTGAGCTAAGACCAGCCTGCTTTCCTGTATTCCCAGTATACCCAGGATATGCCGAGCCTTCTCATACTCGCTGGTAATGTATTTACCATCAATCCCGAAATGGCATTTACCCTGCTCACAGCCAAGTAGCATCACTCCAGATGCTCCTAATTCGAAAGCCTTTAATATCAAGCCTACATGCACTCTTGAGAGACAGCTCACTCTGACCACCTTTACCGATACAGGGTAATTAAGGCCCATGCTAGTTGCTGACTCAATGCAACTCCAGCCATCCCAGTTACAGGAAAAAACTATCACTTCAGAATACACTGTTCTTTTTAAACCTCAACTAACTTTTTACTTGGCAGTATCATTGAACGAACTGTAGAAGCTATTTGCTTATCACTCTGAATTGGCTGTGTTATAGCTCCCGTAGGGCAAATGGCAACACATGCTCCGCAACCAAGACATAGTGCTTTGTCAACGGAGGCATAGAATGTTCCATCCCTTTGCTCTTTCATCTCAATGTAGTGACACACGTTAGCACAATCACCGCATCCGCGGCACAGCTTAGTATCTATCTCTACAGCTGTGATTCGAGGGCTTGTACTCTCCTGCTTCAGGTAAGTCGAGACTCTGGCT
>DAOVDO010000083.1 GCA_030669525.1 Dehalococcoidia bacterium
CATGGGATGAGAAGGCATTAAGGAGGGTAATGGAATATGCTGAGCAGTATAAGGCCGATGGTGCTGTCTATTATGCTCACATTGGCTGTGGGCATAGCTGTTCCATGATTAAACTTATCAAGGATGCTCTGAACGAGGTAGATGTGCCTCTACTGATATTGGACTGTGATGTAATTGACCCCAGGGTTACTTCCAAGGTTGAGATACGGGAAAAACTGGAACAGTTCTTTGAGCTTCTGGAGGACCGTTAATCATTTTTGGTAGGACTGGTATGACGGCACTGGGCATTGACATAGGGAGCCTGACCACCAAGGTAGCCATATTGGGTAGTGATGATATCATATACTCTGGCATCACTACCTCCGCTGATGATAGTGAGACAAGTATCCAGGAAGCTATTAGAAGGGCTTTGAATCAAACTGAGCTCTGCCTGGATGATATCTATATTGTCTCAACTGGTGTGGGTAGTAAATTTGCTTCATTATGCCAGCACCAGAAATCTGTTCCTGGCTGTCTGGCACGAGGGATCCACTATATGTTTCCTTCGGCACGAATGGTGATAGACATGGGAGCTGAGACCAGCACTGTGCTTAAGATGAATAAGCGGGGACGCCTTAGCGATTGGGCTGGTCAGGATAAGTGTGCTGCCGGGACCGGTATATTCTTGCAGCAGATGTCCAAGCTGATGCAAATGCCTTTGGAAGAGATGTCGAGGCTCTCTCTTCAAGCTAAACGCAAGGCTGATATTTCTGGCACTTGTGCTGTATTCGCTGAATCCGAGGTGATATCGCATGTACATCGTGTGCCACCCACTCCCAAGGAAGAAATCATCGCTGGAATATATGCCTCTACGGTGAGTCGGGTTATGGCACTCTGTAAAAGAATTGGTGTAGAGGAAGATGTAGCTGTTAGCGGGGGTGTGGCTTTAAATAGTGGCCTGGTCGATATTTTAGAGAAAGAGTTGGGGTTTAAAGTTCTGGTACCTGATGAGCCTCAGATTGTGGCTGCTCTGGGTGCTGCCATTGTCGCTAAAGAACAACTAGAAAAGGGGATAAACAATTGATCGTTGCCGGGATAGATATTGGTTCACGGGCTGCTAAAGCAGTGATAATGAATGATGACTCTATCCTGTCATCTGCAATCTGTGATACCGGCCCTGAGAGTGTAAAAACATCCTATCTTGTTGTGCAACAGGCCCTGGATAAGACAGGCTTGTCGCTTGATGATATTCAGCACATTGTTGCAACTGGCTATGGAAGGGTACTTGTACCCTTTGCTAATGAGAATATCTCTGAAATAAGCTGCCATGCGCGTGGTATCAACTGGTATTTCCCCACCGTCAGAACCATCCTGGATATGGGTGGTCAGGATTGTAAGGCTATTAGCTGTGATGGGGGTGGGCAGGTAACTAACTTCGTTATGAATGACAAGTGTGCTGGAGGTACAGGCAGGTTTCTGGAGATGATAGCCGAGGTGTTAAACACTCCCTTAACAAATATGGGTGAATTATCGCTCCGCTCAAAGACCGCTATACCCTTTAATACTGTTTGTGCTGTCTTTGCTAAGTCAGATGCCATCGCCTATCTCAAGAAGGGGGTGCCCAAGAGTGATATTCTTGCCGGTCTGCATGAAGCTATAGCAGACCGCAGCCTCAAGCTTTTGAAGCGGGTATCTATAAAGAAGGACTTCAGCATTACAGGCGGTATTGCCAAGAACAGCGGTATGGTAGCCAAGCTCAGCGAAAAGGTGGGTTTGGAACCAGTTTTGTGTGAAGACCCACAGATAGTTGGTGCCCTGGGAGCGGCTCTCTTTGCTAAGGAACGATGTGAGCGGAATGACATAAGAGATATAGAGGTTCACTATGGTTATAGCGATGGTATGGGAGATTATTTTATTACTATTGACACCAGTCTCTGTGATGGTTGTGGCGAATGTGTTCAAGCCTGTCCTTCGGGAATTTTTATTGTGGTTGACAATGACAGTGGTCAGTTGAAAGCTGTGGTAAAAGAAGAAGCAAGGAAAAAGTTAGCTTTTCTGTGCCCGGGATTCCAGGCTTGTAGTAGTAAACATAAAGTGAATTGCCATAGCGTTTGTTCCAGGGGGGCAATAAGCCATAGCTGGTAATCCTGAACTAGATGAACTGCATCCCTTGCTATGAATAATAGCTCAGGACTGAGCGTCTTTGTGCTGGTTATTTATAATCATACGCAGTGTCTCTGAAATTTCAAGAAGTCAGAACTATGCCTTGGTGAGGTTGAGCTGTGTCGGGAATTTGTAGCGCGTGATAATTTTCCTTATCAGCAATATGGTATAGTTTGGACAGTATGAACATTGCTTCCAGGATTCAGTTCTTACAGGAAAAAATTGCCAGCCGAAGACCTTTACAAATAGTACTCTTTGTTTTAATCATTGCTCTATCGGTGGGAATCTTCTTGCTTGCTCGCTCTTACCTGGATTTAAGGCACTTCCTGGTTTACGGCTATCTTGGAATTTTTCTGGTATCCCTTAGCTGTGTCACCATTCTCTTTCCACTTCCCTGGGAGGCGGTTGTAATAGCAGCAGGGGCTACACTGGATCCCTTACTGGTTGGGTTGGTAGCTACAGCAGGTGCCACCATAGGAGAACTCAGCAGTTACTTTGTTGGCTATCTTGGGAAGAAGATGATTGCTGATAAGTATTTGGTGGGATATAAGAAGGCCGAGAACTGGATGAACCGATACGGCAGCTTTGCTATCTTTCTTTTTGCTCTGTTGCCGGTACTTCTTTTTGATCTCATCGGTATTGTTGCCGGGTCATCACGATTCCCCCTGTGGAAATTCGTCCTTGCTTGCTTTGCTGGTCGGCTGATTAGATGTCTTATAGAGGCTTACCTGGGGCATGGAATATTTAGCTTCTTACCGCAACTGTGGTGATGTAAGGTTGCAGGTTGGGGTGTTTTTTCTATGTGGCTAGTCTGGGGCGGGTAAAAGCTTCTTTGCCGATAGACGGAGCATCTTTTAGCAGTTTCCACAGCGATTTATCGCTATAAGACCTTATGCTCACATAACAGGCGCTACACTGGTTAGACATCGAAAAGCCTTTTATCATTTCCTTTTGGCTGGAGTATTTATTACGATGTAGCGAGCATGGAATGAAGCTCCCGTCGGGCATTACAACAAAGAATCGCTTACCAGCTTGGCAGTTTGGCATGCCGCCCTGTTCAAAGAATTTCAGGGTGTCCAAGAGTATAGACCTGGAGTTGGTGATGCAGTAGCCCTGTTCCTTTAATTCTATCAACTTGTAGATAGTCTCACGCAGAACATCCAGCTCTTCCTTGTTGCTTATGGAGTAAGCCGTGTTACCTGTTCGCAAAGCAGTATATGCGCTGTATGATATGGATACATTCCATTCCATGGCTTTTTGTGCTATGGACAATATGTCTTTCAGATTATCTCTTGTAATAGCAGTATTCAGAATAATGTCATGGTAGCCAAACCGTGCAAGCTGAGGAATTATTTGATCCAGGTGTTTAAATAGACCTCGGTGCCGCCGAAAATCATCATGCCGCTCGTCGGGGAAATCAAGCGATACCGAAAGCTGGTTTACCCCTGCTTCGTGTAGTTGCAGATAGTTGGTCTCGTTTAAAAGAGCCCCATTGGTGACAAATATCAGGTAGGGTAAACCTTCGGATGGTTTGATGGCTTTGACCACATCTACTATGTCTTCTCTCAGTAGTGGTTCACCGCCAGAGATTTGTGCCACAGGAGGGTTCAACTGGCGGATTAATCTGGTATAACCCTCGGGTGCCAGCCGCTTTTCGTTCTTTATTAAGCCACCAAGGTCACAGTGTCGACAGTTACAATTGCAGGAAAGTGTTACCTCGAAAGAGACAACCAGGGGGCGATTTGTTATATAGTTATGTATGCCTCTTCGGGCGAGTTTCAGTCCTTCTATTGGGGAGAGATTTGCCATTCTTGATTGTCTATCCTGATATTCCGAAAGTTTAGTTAGGTACTATAGCAGATTACGTAGGGGTTGTCTATAGCAAGGTGACATAAAATTTTTACATCTGGATTCATATGGTTTTGACATATGGGGCATAATGTTAAAATGAGTATATGCCAGCGAATTTACCACCACAGTACTTTGATGCTGAGAAACGCTACAGGATGGCTAAGGATCCTGAGGAAAAGATTGAGGCATTGCAGGCTATGCTTGCCATCATGCCCAGGCATAAGGGCACAGATAAGCTTCATGCCGGGCTGAGGCGTAAGATTGCTCAGCTATCGCAGGAGGCGGAAAAAAAGTATGCCACAGCCAGAAGGACTGGCTTCTATATTAGTAAAGAAGGTGCTGGACAGGTAGTACTGGTGGGTCCTACCAATGTGGGGAAATCTCAGCTATTGGCAGCAGTTAGTGAAGCATCTCCAGAGGTGGCTGCCTATCCCTTCACCACTCAAATACTTACGCCGGGGATGGTGAAATTCAAAGATATTCAAATCCAACTGGTTGATACGCCGCCTCTGGGGCATAGAAATGTAAGGATATTGATGTCCAATACTCTCAGGAGGGCTGATATCATTGCTATTGTGGTGGACCTGGGCATCGAGCCAGTCAGTCAGGTAGAAACCACACTTCAGAACCTGAAAGATACCAGGATAGAACCTGTAGTGGACAAAGGGGGGCAGGCAGCTCCCGGGAGCTATCAAAAGAAAATGCTGATTATTGGCAATAAGAACGATTTGAAAAATTCAGCAAGAAACTGGGGGCAGTTGGGCTTGCAGTATGGTGCAGTATTCCCCATGGTTTCCATTTCTGCCAGGGAAGGAACCGGATTGAAGGAGTTGAAAGGGGCAATTTATCAAGCTCTGAATATTATACGGGTTTATACTAAAACACCCGGGAGCCGGGCTGAGCTAACTGAGCCTGTAATTTTGAAGAAAGAGAGCACGGTAAAGGATGCTGCAGAGGATGTCCATAAAGATTTCAGGGATAAATTGAAATATGCTGTGATTTGGGGTTCAGGGAAATATGATGGGCAAAGGGTGAGCAAGGTGCATATACTCCAGGATGGTGACGTAGTTGAGTTTCATATATAGATTTATCTACCTGTAAAAGGTGCTGGGGTGAATTGAAGTTAATGCTGCCTGGTAGCGTTGAAATTACATCCAGGGCAAACTATTTGAAGCTAGTCTGGTAAAATAGTAGTGTGTTGGCTGATTTCCTGGTTGGGGGGAGTGTCGGAATTGGCAGACGAGCATGACTTAGGAGCATGTGGCGATAGGCGGGGGGGTTCGAGTCG
>DAOVDO010000096.1 GCA_030669525.1 Dehalococcoidia bacterium
TAATTGCTTTTACCTGCCAATAATAGGTCGCTCCCCAATCAAGCTCGCCACCATATACATAAGCAGAGGTAGGAACTTCATCTCTTACCACCACCTGCTTCAAATCAGCGTCATTGGCCAGAATAAATTCATATTTCTCTGTATGCGGAAAACCGGTCCAGGAAAATGCAGGAGTCCTCAGCACACCATCAGCACCGCTTTCCGGCGTTACCAGAAGCGGCGCAATATGCATTCCTCCCCTGTCTGAGCCAAGCTTTACCGTGAAACGCATTGGGGGGGACCAGCGGCTATGAACATGTTCACCTTCACAGCTTGTACTCCCCCTTACTTTCCAGTAGTAAGTATCACCACAGCCAAGGGAAAATGGCTCAGCAGGTAGACACCAGGTAGGGTTGCAAGGGTCATCTGGCCTTATATTATCTGCTTCAATTATCCTGAAATCAAAGTCCTCATCCAGAGCTACCCACAAGTCATATTCCAGGGTTAAAGGCAACTTTCGCCAGTTAAAACAAAATGGTTGAGCCCGGCAGTTGCAGGGATCGCAGGGCAACAACTCGGCTATAGCAGGGGAAGTCGGCCAGGGAGCCCCGAGAGCAAAGATATCAGAATAGACCCACAGTCTCCCCACATCAGGATTATAGCCCGCCTCATCCGGGTTCAGTGTACCATTGTAGTAACTGCGCTCATCAATCGCCCATAAATCTATAACCTTATCACCCAACAACGCCCTGAGCGTGCCCTCCCTGAAGCTAACTCCTCCCGCCAGGTCCACCGTAAGGCTGTCCCAATCCTCAGTATCAACGGAATCCACGTGGGGAACCAGTGTTCGGTCAACCCCTCCAGCACAAGCTCCATACAGAGCATTACTTAGCTGAGCCAAACCAGTATATCCACCATGTGGGGGGGTTAATTCTTCCCACTCCGTCCCCGCATTAATAGCCCAGCGATAAACGCCACTCGAACTATCATCGCTGGCAACGTAAACAAATTTATTTCTGCTAAAATCCTCATCAGGAATAAGCACCATTCTGCCCGGTTCCGGTATCCCGTCAGTGAGTTCAAAACTGTCTCCCCCGTCGGTAGAATAGGCAAGCTCTCCTTCACCTCCGTCAGCTCCGGCGAAAACATAGTTCTTCCCACTGGCAGCAATGCTGCAGCCATGCTCCAGCCCTGTTTCTACATCCCTTTCCCACACCCAATCACCACCATATTTCTTCGGGTCCCAAACGCCTTTATTAACCAGGTTATCATCGAGAATATACAGTAACTCGTCATCTACCACAGCCATATCGGAGATATCAGGACAACTACGAATTGATTTCCAGCTCTGCCACTCGTCATCAGAGTATCTAGCACTGTCACTTCCCTTTACAGCCAGGAATACCAGATCCTTCTTTTTAGCTTCCTCGTCAGCAGCCCTTAAAATTATGTCATCTGATTCAGCATCGAAGCACAACACCCGTTGCCATATATCTCCCAGGGAATTGCTTTGACTCCGCCACAAGCTATCAAACCCGCTGCCCACAGAAGCAAGGTAAAGGGTCTCCTTATCAGAAGACAGGAGGTAATCGCAGAGATTTTTCATCTCGGTATCTACAAGTGCAAGCTGATTCCATGTCTCACAATCATCCTCACTAATAGAAAAGGCGCTCTCATCGTAAATTTCACCCCGCCAGGGTCCAAAAGTCATGTCAGCCCAGTCAGCAGCGCTTGTCACATAATTGCTGCCGGTTCCACAATAAGCCTGATAGCTATTATCCCCCCAGGCAACCTGAGCATTAGCACAGCCAGAGACTACACCACCAGTAGGTGGCTTATCAGGTTTCTTCCATTCTGGAAGACCCCTCACAGGGTCAGTATCATAACAGAGGTGTATTAAGGCTTCAGCGGAGCCATCATTTGCCAACAGCTCTCCAACTAACAGCTTCCCACTACTACAGGTACCCTGGTACGCAATAGAGGCTATAGAAACTTTTTTCCCCTCTTTAACTTCCAGTCTGCTAACCGTAGTATCCGCTATACGATAGGCATCATCAAAATCAGTGTCCGAGCTATAAGCAGCATACACGACGCGTCTTTCCGGTTTCTCCTCTACGTAATAGTAATTGGAGGGCAGCACCAGGTCAGAGATAATTATTTCGTTTTCCCCCGGTGAAAGGTCATTACCCGCACTTATCTCCACCTTAGCGGGCTCAGTTACCTCCCAGTCAGTCTCATTATCCTCGATATACCTGATGCCAGTACAAAGATAGGTATTATCATCATCGCTGGCAATCGCCAGTATAGCCCTATCAGTGGAATAACTGGGGGAAAAGCGAACAGAGCTTATATCCATATCCAGGCTCTGAGCCTTCCAGCCTCCAAATATATTAGACTTCACCACCCAAACATCTCCACCGGTGGAGCCATCAGGACTACGTGTTCCAATGGCGATATCACGATTACCATCACCATACTCCGGAGAGATGGCGATATCTGAGATGAGCAGACTGCCATCCCATCCTGCAGCATTTGAAATCTGCGTATTTACCCAGACATCTTCAATACCATCCTCGACCTCCCCTCCACATTCGGAGATATAAACTTCCTGCCTGTTATCGGTAACCACAGCCAGTAAATCCGGATTACCATGAGCCACAGCAATATCCCAGGCAGGTAATTCAGCTTCACCATCTCGAACTGTCTCCGTTCACTCAGCATCCCAGGTCATGCCGGCGGTGGTTGTCTTGAAGACCCTGCCAATCTCGCCAGGATCAACAGCGGCATCTGCATCATCATCATGCCACGTAGGAATATCCAGAACATAAAATGTTTCATAATCAGAGCTAATTACAAAGACGCTGATTTCGCCTGGGCTGAGAACAACCTTATCTTTACCACTGGGAGTATCCACTACAGACCACTTCAGCTTATCGGGTCGAGCTGAGGTCACTCCAACCCCGGTTATAAACAACAACGGCAAAAGCAGCATCAAGAAGACGATGCATAGAGATAGCATCCTGTATTCTTTTCTTACCATTAGAGCAATTGTCAGTTATTTCAAGCGCCTTGTCAATCCCTGAATCGTGAAGGACATAGTTCCCTGGACGAAGGTCATATTTGACAACATAGTCTATTATGTTAACATTTAACTACGTATTTTTAGCCAGCCAGATATGTAATATGGTACAACAATTAGAAGACAGGCAAATAAAACAACTCAAGAGCCAGTTTATCCAACGGCTTAACAGCCAGGGCTATGATATCGAACAGGACGCCATGGTCAAAGGCAAATCCGGCGCCAATCACACCTTTGGTATCATGGCTCGTAGCAATAATAGCTTCATCAATCATGTCATCGCCATAGATATCATACTTGGTGAAGACAACGAGGAGATAGGTCTGAGCAAGGTTTTTGCCTTTGACGACAAATCATACGACTGCGGCATCAGATACAAAATCATCCTGGCAGTTCCCAGTCTCGACTCAATAGCCTCTCGCTTCGCCGCAGGGCAGCGAATAAAGGTGTTCGATAATCAAAGTCTCGAGACATTTCTTGCTTCACCTATAGCTCCCCAGGCAAAAGAGAAGAAACAGTTAAACTGGAAAACGAAGCCCGAGGTGTTGAAATCACTAAAAGAACTCGGTTACAGGGTGGAGGAAGATGGCAGAGCCATCGGAAATTCAGGAGTGGAGTACACTTTTGATGTCCTTGGCTTCTTTGACAACGGTCTTATAGCTTACAAACTGGGCATGGATATAATGGCAGGTGATAAGGTAAACCTGAACCAGATATCCTTATTCGATGCCAAAACTTATGATACCGGCATCCAGGAGAAAGCCCTGCTTATTTCGGGAAAGCTGCTGCCTGAGGCAAGGCAGCTTGCTGAACAGCAGAGGGTGAATATCATAGAGACGCCCTCTAAAGATAAGAAAAAATCAGACACTACCGCAGGACATGGAACAACTGATCTCCAGAGCACAGTTGAAGAGTTGTTAACCTCAATGTCTGAAGAAAAACCCCGAACAAAAGGCATCGTGCGTAGAACTCCGCCTGAAGCCCTGCAACTGATTCCTGAAACCATGGCAAGGAGATTTGTTGCTGTCCCGCTGGCGATTGAAAATAGTGCCCTGCAAGTGGCCATGGCAAACCCAGCGGATATCTTCGCCCTGGAAGCCCTGGCTGCACAGAGCCGTATGAGAATAAGCCCTATAGCTGCCAGTGAGAAGGAAATCAGGGAAGCGATTGATTTCAACTATCGAGGTTTTGGGGAGATCGAGGCACAGCTATCTCGTTTTTCCGGGGATGCCAGACCAGAACTTGTATTGGATGAACAAGCCTTACTTGAGGCTGCCAGAGATACACCTGTAGCCAGTGCCCTGCGACTCATCATAGATGAGGCTGCCAAGGCCAGAGCCTCCGACATTCACCTCGAACCCGAGGAAGATAAGTTGAGAGTTCGCTATCGCGTTGATGGTGCGCTTCAAGATGTCATGTCTTTGCCATCCAAAATACATCTGCCGCTGACTTCAAGAATAAAAATATTGGCCGATATGAATATCGCCGATCACATTCGTCCACAGGACGGGCAATTTTCTGTCGAGACGAAGGGACGTCCTATAGATATCCGCGTGGCGACCACCCCTACCGTACATGGCGAGATGACAGCGATGCGCCTGCTGGATAAATCACTTGGCATTATAGACATGGCAAGCCTGGGATTCTCCCCTAAATCTCTGACCAAATATCAGGCCATGCTCAAGGTG
>DAOVDO010000151.1 GCA_030669525.1 Dehalococcoidia bacterium
CATCGCGTGTCAGCGAGTTCACCGGTGATAATCGCTCTGGAATCGAGCGCACGCTCCACCGCATTTCAGCCGTACGGAATAGAAATGGATGCATAATCGGTCTGACATGCCGTGTGGGCAGAGCTGTGTTCGGCACCGTAAAAATGATTAAAGACCTGATCGAATCAGACAAGAACGTTCTACTTCTGGGAAGACCAGGCGTAGGTAAGACAACCATGCTGAGAGAAGTAGCCCGCGTACTGGCCGATGACTTCGGAAAACGTGTTATTGTAATTGATACCTCCAATGAAATTGCCGGAGATGGTGATATTCCTCATCCTGCCATCGGGCATGCACGGCGAATGCAGGTAGCCACTCCTGACAGGCAGCATGCGGTAATGATTGAAGCGGTAGAAAACCACATGCCTGAGGCTATCATTATCGATGAAATAGGTACCGAGCTTGAAGCTCAGGCAGCCCGAACCATTGCCGAGCGTGGGGTGCAGCTAGTAGGTACAGCACACGGAAACACCCTGGAAAACTTAATACTGAATCCTACTCTGTCTGACCTCATTGGTGGCATACAGACGGTTACGCTGGGTGATGAAGAGGCAAAGCGACGCCATACACAAAAATCCGTTCTGGAGCGTAAGGCACCACCCACATTTGATGTGGTAGTCGAACTTATTGATTATTACCAGGTTACTGTTCACCCCAACATAATTGATGCTGTAGATGCTACTCTACATCAGCAACCCATCCAGGCAGAGCTTCGCTGGATGGACAAAGAGGGAAACGTCAGAAAGAAGAAGGTAACATCGCCCTCAGCGCTGGAAAACAACCGGGAAGCCGCCTCGGGTGGAGCAATTGAAGCTAAGGTGGAGCTTCCGCTGTTTTATCTCTTCGGCACTAATCGCTCACGATTGCAGCAGGTTGCCAAAGAGGAGCAAAAGGAATTGAGAATCACGGCCAACCTCAAACAGGCTGACCTCTTTCTCACCACACAAAGCTATTACCGTCGAAAACCACAGAAGATAAGGGATGCCGAGGCACTTGGCATACCGATTTATGTTCTCAAAAACAACAATGCTGCTCAAGTGAGGCAATGCCTGGATGCAGTCTATCCTGTTACATCTCAAACAGGTTATATCCATTATATACAGCATATGTTAGCCAAGCACCAACACCTCAACCAAAGCTATAAGAACACAGAGTCCAACAACAAAAGAAAATAGAATCCCTGACAGGGAAATTGAGGTAGTATTTGAGCCTATTTATCACATTTGAAGGTGGAGAAGGTTGTGGCAAAAGCACGCAGGCCAGGGCTTTATACCAGAAGCTGCATCAGCAGGGTATTCCTGTGGTGCTGACTCACGAGCCTGGCGGCACTGCTCTAGGTAACAAGATAAAGAGAGAACTAAAGAGAAAACGAGCGGACCCTGTTTCTCCCGAAGCCGAGCTATTTCTTTTCGTTGCTTCCCGAACACAGTTGACAGCGCAGGTAATCCAGCCCGCTCTACGACAAGGCAAGATAGTTATATGCGACCGCTTCGGCTATTCAACGCTTGCGTACCAGGGCTACGGACGGGAACTCAAGATGCCCTCTGTAGAAACGATCAATAATATAGCAACCAAGGGTTTGAAACCAGCTCTCATTATCCTGCTGGACCTGCCACCCGAGAAAGGATTAACGCGAAAGAAGGGAGTAAGAGACCGCTTTGAACTGGAGGATATCTCATTTCACCGTCGAGTACGGGAAGGGTATCTCAAAATGGCAGCAGCCGAACCTGACCGCTGGCTGGTGATTGATGCCACAATGCCTAAAAAGAACATCACTGAAATTATCTGGGAAAAGGTAAGTCAGCTACTGGCTAACAGCGAGAGCAAGACATGCCCGTAATGACAGCGGCTGTAGCCTTAAGCGGAGGAGTAGATTCCTCCGTATCCGCTCTGCTCCTCAGGGAAGCTGGATACAGAGTCCTAGGAATATACATGCGGCTCTGGGATTCAGAACATTCACTACAACAGCAAAACCAGGCTGAGCATATCTGCCATATTCTCAACATCCCCTTTCACATAGCAGACTTACATCGAGAATTCGAACACCATGTAGTCAACTACTTCTGCCAGGAATATCAACAGGGGCGAACCCCTAATCCCTGCATTGCCTGTAATCAATATATAAAGTTCGGCTTCCTTCTCCAGAAAGCCCTTTCACTGGGCGCTGATTACCTGGCCACCGGTCACTATGCCAGGACCGAACATTCAGGAGATAGCTACCTTCTGCTTAAAGCAGAGGATAGCAGCAAAGACCAATCCTATTTCCTGTACACCTTAAGCCAGGAAAAACTCGGGCATATTCTTTTCCCCGTAGGGAGCTATACCAGTGCCATGGTCAACCAGATTGCGAAGCAAGAGGGATTACCCCCACTATCCAGACCCAGCCAGGATATCTGCTTTATTTCCCATAAAAACTACCATTTCTTTCTCAGTCAACACTTTTCAATCACGCCGGGGGATATTACAGATACTCGAGGCAAAATATTAGGGCATCACCGAGGAATTGCTTTTTACACCGTCGGTCAAAGGCATGGACTGGGTTTATCCTGTGGCAAGCCTCTGTATGTGATAAGAATAAAGCCTGAGAATAATGAAGTTATTCTAGGTAGCGAAAACGAGCTTTATAGCCAGGGAGTTATTATCAGGGACATTAAATGGATAAGAGGTGAAGCTCCACGTGGACCCATTACCGTAACTGCCAAAATACGCTACAAATCGAAAGAGACAGCGGCAACTTTGTCACTCGAAGGAGGTTCCCCTGACATCTGGTTTTCCCAGCCGCAAAGAGCAATTACTCCAGGACAGGCCA
>DAOVDO010000040.1 GCA_030669525.1 Dehalococcoidia bacterium
CAAGGAGAGGTTTTACCAGAATCTCAAGCACACCGATGTCCTGCCTTTAGGTAGCGGTGCTTTAGCCGGTGTCTCCTACCCCATAGACCGTGAGTTCGTTGCCCAAGAATTAGGTTTTAGCAAGGTAAGTACCAATAGCCTTGATGCTGTCTCAGATAGGGATTTCGTAGTGGAATATGAGGCTGCCGCTGCCCTAACCATGATGCACCTATCTCGATTAGCTGAGGAAATTATCCTGTGGTCATCAGCCGAATTTGACTTTATAGAAATTGATAAATGTTACACCACAGGCAGTAGCATCATGCCCCAGAAGAAAAACCCTGACGTAGCTGAGCTAGCAAGAGGCAAAACCGGACGAGTTTACGGCAATTTAGTAGCCATTCTAACCACGTTGAAAGCACTTCCTCTAGCCTATAACCGTGACATGCAAGAGGATAAGGAAGGTCTTTTTGATACCGTGGATACATTGCATTCCAGCTTAAAAGTATTCGCCGGGATGATGCAAACGATTAAGGTCAACGCTAAACATATTCGCGATGCTATCAAGAAGGACTACATTCTGGCTACCGATTTAGCTGACTATTTGGTGAAGAAAGGCTTACCGTTTCGGGAGGCACATGGCGTGATAGCCAAACTCAGTGAATATGCTATTAGCAAAGATAAGAACTTCACCGAACTTAGTTTGAATGAGTATCATGGGTTCTGTCCCCTTTTTGATAAAGATATATATAACACTACCCTGGAATCATCTGTAGCTGCCAGGAATATTACTGGTGGCACTTCGCCCCAACAAGTAGAAGTGGCATTAAATGAAGCCAGAAAGCTTTTAAAAAATGAAGGTAAAAAACAAGCAAATCAAGATAGCACCATCGATACTCAGTGCTGATTTTGCTCGCCTGGGTGAGCAGGTTGTTGAAGCCACTGAAGCAGGAGCTGACTATATTCACATCGATGTCATGGATGGTCATTTCGTACCGAATATCACCATCGGTGCACCGGTAGTAGCTTCTCTTCGTTCCTGGACACATCTGCCTTTGGATGTTCACCTGATGATAGAGAGACCAGAGCGGTACATTGCTGACTTTGCCGACTGTGGCGCTTCCATTATCACCGTTCATATTGAAGCTTGTCTCCATCTTCACCAAACGATTCAGCAGATCAAGAAACTTGGAGTAAAAGCAGGGGTGGCGCTTAATCCGGCTACTCCACTGAGTTCAATAGATGAGATCATACCTCAGGTTGACTTGATTCTTATCATGAGTGTCAACCCTGGCTTTGGCGGGCAACCTTTTATTCCTGAAACGTTGGAAAAAATAGCCCGCTTGCGCAGCATACTGGATAGCAGGAAAGCAAAGGCTGAACTGGAAGTTGATGGGGGTATCACCATCAACAATGCACCCAGCATAGTCCAGGCTGGCGCCAATGTTCTGGCAATAGGTGCGAGTTTATTTACTGATAAAGAAGGAATCGGACAAGTACTGCAGAAAATCAGAAAGGCGATAAGTTAATGAGCCGTCTTATATTGAGTACGAAGACAGCGTGTACACATGTTGACCCGTTTCTTCTCGCCACCAATAGTGATGGTGACCCGATGAACGTTTGGCAACCAGCGCCTCTTGACATGCTTCTTGGAATGGCTTACGCTATTCCCGAATTGAACTCTTTTACCACAAATATCACACTTCACAATAAACCTCTACCCCCTTTACTACAAGGGGGATGTAGACTATTATATCACTAATAGCATATTAGACAAAGGGAGAAAAGATGAAAACTAATCTGGCCGATGGCAAGATAATTAAAAAAATGTTTACCTCAGGGACTGCGTGGCTTGAGAAATGCGTTCCTGAAATCAACGCCATAAATGTTTTCCCGGTACCCGATGGGGATACAGGAACTAACATGCTGCTTACCATGCACTCTGCCATGGAAGAGGCAAAGCAGAACGCAGATAGCGACGTTTCCTCAGTAACCAAATCAATGGCTTACGGAGCTTTAATGGGAGCACGAGGTAATTCAGGAGTTATCCTATCCCAGTTCCTGCGTGGCCTGGCTAAGGGGCTGGAAGGTAAAAAAGCCTTCAATGGCAAGGATTTTGCCAACTCATTATCTGAAGCATCACGAGTTGCTTACGAAGGAATCATCCATCCCGTAGAAGGGACTATATTGACGGTGCTTAGAGATGCAGCCAATGCAGCAGATATAGCCGCTGAAAAAGACCCCGAAAACTTGCTTTTAGTAACTGAAAGCGCAGTAGAGGCAGCTAAGGACTCAGTAGCCCACACACCCGACCTGTTACCGGTTTTACGGGAAGCTGGTGTGGTTGATGCAGGAGGGCAGGGTTTATATGTATTGCTTGATGGTGCCCTTCGCTCCCTTAAGGGAGAGGCAGAAAAAATGAAAACCCGAATGCCTCAGCTAGTCTCTGCCGATTTACCATCACCTCCCAGACTGGCTCAAACAGCTGAGGTAGAAGTGCCTTACGGCTATTGCACTAATTTCCTGCTGGAGGGGCAAAAACTCGATCTGGAAAAGCTCAGGAGGAAGTTGAGCAAGAAGGGACAATCCCTTATCGTTGCTGGCAATGGCACTACAGTTAGAATCCACATCCACAGCTTCAATCCTGGTGAAGTGCTTGAGTATGCTACACATCTGGGCAAGCTACATCAGATTGAAATCATCAATATGGATGATCAATATACGGAGTTTATCAAGCTGCAAAAAGAGCGAATGTCTAAAGTGAATGTTGCTGTAGTGACGGTCGCCTCTGGAGATGGTTTTTTTGATGTATTTAATAGCCTGGGCGCATCAATTATCATTCCCGGTGGTCAGACAATGAATCCTAGCGTCCGCGAGATCCTGGACGCTGTAGAACTGGCGCCCTCAGACAATATCATCCTGCTGCCCAATAACAAGAACATCATACTCACAGCTTCCCAGATTGACTCTCTAACCTCAAAGAAGGTGAAGGTAATCCCTACCAGGACTCTTCCCCAGGGCATAGCAGCATCCCTTGCCTTCAATAGTGGCATAGACTTAGAGGAAAATGCTCAAATCATGGAAGCCGCAATGTCCGCAGTAAGGACTATAGAAATCACCAGATCAGTGCGACAAACACAGCTAAATGGTCACAAAATAAAGAAGGGGCAACTTATTGCTATCTTAGATGACGAAAATCTAATATCCAATGGTAATAATGCTTCTGGCTTAATTTTTAAAGCCCTGATGAAGGCAGATGTGGAAAAAGCTGAACTACTGACTGTTTACTATGGCGCCGAAACTCAAACTAAGGAAGTTGAGGATACAGTTCAGAAAATTCGAGAGGTGCATCGCCACCTCGAGGTTGAAATAATACGTGGCAATCAACCCCACTACAATTACATATTCTCGCTGGAATAGACATTCGTAGTATCGAGGTCAAAGCTTCAGCGTACAATTCCAGAATCCTGCAATCACACACCTGCCTAGCCTTCCTGATACCATCTTTACCCTGGTTATTGGCAGTAAGAGACATCAAGCCTACCCTGTAGATACCTGTGCTAATATGGTATTCTATTCTCCACTCATGCTCATGCTTAATTAAAAGGTGATGAAACAAGTGAAACCCATTGATTCGCTGCGAGCTATTCTTGAGCTGGAACATAACAAAGGATATTCCAATAAAGCAGTGATTGGCGGTTTGGATAAGTACTTTCACCAGCAGGTGAGACAAATCAGGCAGGATATAGGTAATCGGCAACTTTTAGCTGAATTTGATAATCTCAATCTAGCCAATTCCAACTACGGCTCCCTTGATATAAATGCTCGTAGTAAATGGATAACACATATCTTCGACTGGCTGGGTAAATTTGAAAAGGCAAAGAAAGACACCCTCACCTCTCCTCTCCCTTTAAAAGAGAGGAATAGAAAGAGTGCGACTGCTACCCACCCACCTCCCCATCTGGCGATGAACACAAGGGTAACAGAGATGGCTAAGCCATACCCAGAAGGGAAAAGCGCCGCGTTAGGCTCACCCATCACCGTTATCAAGGGAATTACACCACGTGTAGCCACTAAATTTGCCAAGCTAAATATCAGGACAATACACGATTTTCTTTACTTGCTTCCCCGACGTTATGTCGATTACAGCCAGAGGAAACACATCTCCGAGCTTGAGGAGGGCCAGGAGCAAACTATTATAGCCACCGTGTGGCAAGCAAGAGTAGCTACCTTTGGCTATCGGCCAGGTACTGAGGCAATCGTAGCTGATGAGACAGGCAACATAAGAGTAGTCTGGTTCAACCAACCTTACCTGGCTAAAAGATTCCCCACCAACTCCAGGGTAGTAATTAGTGGCATGGTTAATGAGTTTAAAGGACTCAAGGTATTTGCATCTCCCGAATGGGAGATGCTGGAGGATAAAGAACTAATCCACACCGCTCGCCTTGTACCGGTTTATCCACTTACCCAGGGTCTATATCCCCGGCAAGTGAGGAAATGGACCAAGGAGGCTATTGACAGATGGGCATGGCAGGTGGGTGATTTCTTACCATCGGAAGTAAAAAACCGGTGCCAGCTACTAAACCTCCCTGAAGCGGTTGCACAAATCCACTATCCTGATGACCAGCTAATGGCAGTAGAAGCTGCGAGGCGTCTGGCCTTTGATGAGCTATTCTTACTACAACTGAGTTTACTGGGCAGAAAGAGGGATTGGCAACAAAGCCAGCCAGGCAATGCTTTTAACGTGGACCGGAAGATTATAGATATGTATTTACACTGTTTGCCTTTCACTTTAACCCGAGCTCAGGAGCGAGTATTGGAGGAGATTTTAACTGACCTCACGCAACCCACGGCTATGTCACGCCTCCTTCAAGGTGAAGTAGGTAGTGGTAAAACTGTGATTGCTGTCTTAGCTTTGTTAATTGCCGTGGCCAATAACTATCAAGGAGCACTGATGGCACCCACTGAGGTACTGGCTAAACAGCACTTCAACAATATCTGTGGCTATCTATCTCAATCCAGCACCCATACTCTGCCAGGTGAAGAGAGCCCAGCAGGAGAGTTTCCCTCATGCCAGGAAGAGACGACAGACAATATCAGATACTATACAGGCCTTATCTCACACCCACTAACCATCGCTTTGCTCGTCGGCAGTCTAAGCGACAGTGAGAAAGAGGAGTTACATCATAAAATTAGACAAGGAAAAATCGACATCGTTATTGGTACGCACGCCCTCATCCAGAAAGGGGTGGAATTTCACAAGCTTGGGCTGGCAGTGATAGACGAGCAGCAACGCTTCGGGGTCTTACAACGCTCCTCGTTACGCCAAAAGGGCTTCAACCCTCACATACTGGTCATGACCGCTACCCCCATACCCCGAACTATGGCACTGACCATTTATGGTGACCTCGACCTCTCAATCATTGATGAGATGCCTCCAGGACGGCAACAGGTAAAAACAATATACATTGAGCCCCAACACACAGAAAAAGCTTATGGCTTCATCCGACGCCAGGCTATCAGTGGTAAGCAGGCTTTCATTATCTGTCCTCTAATTGAGGAATCAGAAATACTCGAAGCAAAGGCAGCTACAACCGAATATGCATATTTATCCCAGGAAATCTTCCCGGATTTAAGGCTGGGGTTACTTCATGGTCGCATGCCCCCCGGTGATAAAGAAAAGGTCATGCGCAGTTTCAGGGAAGGTGCCCTCGATATACTGGTGTCAACTTCGGTAATAGAAGTCGGCATTGATATACCCAACGCCACAGTTATGATGGTGGAGGGTGCCGACCGCTTTGGTCTGTCACAGCTACACCAGTTTAGGGGACGAGTGGGACGAAACAAATAACAGGGTTATTGCATACTTATCCCCGAAAAATCTTCACCCGAAACAGACAAGCGCCTCCAGTTGATGGAGAAGTTCCATAACGGATTAGCCCTGGCTGAGAAAGACCTGGAGCTAAGGGGTCCTGGGGAATTTTTTGGAACACACCAGAGCGGTTTGCCCGATCTAAAAATAGCAAAACTGTCAGACTTACACCTTTTAGAGTTAGCACGGCAAGAGGCAATAACGCTGTTTCAAGGCGACAGTAATTTGGAGCAACCAGAACACCAACCTTTGGGAGAGAGATTATCACAAGTATGGTCTAAAGATACTGAATGGAGTTAATATAGTATAATTGCAGCAGAGTGAAACCATCTCAATGGTTAGAAAGAAATTAGCTGGCTGCCTGCAGCAAGCAGTAACAAAAGCACAACGAGAAGGCAGTCTAGTTGCCGCAGCACTGCCCGAGATAACTATAGAGCATCCTCAAAATCCCGATCACGGTGACTTCGCCACAGGCCTTCCCTTGAAGTTAGCTCGAACAATGAAGTCGCCACCTCTAACTATAGCTGAACAATTAATAGACCATATGCTGCTGCCTCCAGAAATTGGTAAAGTTGTGGTCGCTCCTCCAGGTTTTATTAACTTCACCTTGCGAGATGACTGGCTAGCTAAACAGGTAGAATCTATTCTGAATGCCAGTGAGTCATACGGTAACCTTGATTTGGGCAAAGATAGCCGTATCCAAATTGAATTCGTCAGTGTCAATCCCACTGGCCCTCTTCATATAGGTCACGGGCGGGGTGCTGTCATCGGCAGTACTCTGGCTAACATCCTCACTTCCGCTGGCTACTGCGTGGAAAGGGAGTATTACTTGAATGATAGCGGCAGCCAGATAGATGCTTTCAACCGTTCTCTCTACGCACGCCACCAACAATGTCTGGGTAGAGAAGCGGCAATGCCTCCTGATAGCTATTTTGGTAATTACATGATCGAGCTGGCAAAGGAGATTGTTACCAAAGAAGGCGACAGATTCCTGGCTTTATCACAGGAAGAAGCGGCCTCGGAGATAGGTAGAATCGGACTCAATAAGATGATTGAGAACATTAAGCAGGACCTTAAACTAATAAATGTTGAATTTGATACCTGGTTTAGTGAAAAAGACCTTTACCAAAACAAACAATACGATCGAGCTATGGCAATACTACAAAGCGAAGGTTATATAACAAAAAGGGACAATGCCATCTGGTTTGAATCGAGCACCCTTGGCGATGATAAAGATAATGTGCTGGTACGCAGCAATGGTTCACCTACCTATTTTGCCTCCGATATTGCCTATCATTACGACAAGTTCCTGGAACGAGGGTTTGACACCGTAATCGATATTTGGGGCGCTGACCACCAGGGACATATCCCCCGAATGAAAGCAGCTATAAGAGCACTGGGAAAAGATCCTGCACAGCTCAAATTAATAATCTGCCAGTTAGTTAGCTTGCGACGTGGCAAGAAAACAGTCAGGGTGTCAAAGCGCAGTGGAGATATCATTACCCTGCGAGAGGTAGTAGACGAGGTAGGCCCAGATGCCTGCCGCTTTTTCTTCCTTTCCCACTCTACCAATAGCCAGATGGACTTTGACATGGAGCTAGCTAAGAAACAGTCAGCAGACAACCCTGTCTACTACGTTCAATATGCCCATGCTCGGATTGCCAGCATTCTCAGGTTAGCCAGTCAAAGAGGCATTGATTATAATCAGGGTGATGTCTCTATGCTCTCGAGTGAGCCGGAGCTAACCTTAATTCGACGCTTAATCCTTTTACCTGAAACAATAGAACAGGTGGCAAATACCCTCGAACCCCACCATTTGCCTTACTACGC
>DAOVDO010000054.1 GCA_030669525.1 Dehalococcoidia bacterium
CTCGCCTGTAGAGGGTATGCCTTGTAGCCCGATGTCCTCTGGTTAATTTAAGCACTTTTTTATGGCGCTGATGACTGACTTTTCCGCTTCTAGCTCGTGGCAAAACTATTTCCCACTTAGTTTATTTTTAGAGAATATCTCTTCTCTCTAGTCATGAATTGAATTACTGTAAAAGCCATCACAAATAAGTAAGCGAGATGGAACCGCTGGGCAGTAATCCCCCTTAATATTATTCTATTAAGGTAGAAGTTTTCTTATTCGTTTTTTGTCCGCGGAAGATACAGGTATAAGCGCATCATAGAGGCGTTTAGTACTAGGAGTCTTTTTGCGTCGTAGGTGGCTTTTACCACACTTTGTGCGCAGGAGCTTTCCAGTACCTGTAACATGGAAGCGACTTTTCGCTCCTTTGTGAGTTTTAATCTTTGGCATCTGTTTTCACCTTTGTGGATTTTTTTGTAGATGAGGGAGAAAGGATTAAAGCTATATTCCGGGCATCCTTAACCATCTGATTGCTTGCTACAGCTTCCTCCTTTAAAGCCTCTGCAACTCTCTTTAGTACTTTCCAACCTAATTCCGGATAAATAACCTCACGTCCTCTAAATCTTACTTGTACCCTGACTTTATTACCTTCCTCCAGCAACTTCTTAACAGTTCTAATTTTTGCCTGTAAATCATGCTCCTCGATTTTAGGTCTAAAACGTACCTCCCTGAGTAATCCAATTCTTTGGCTCTTCTTTACCTTACGTTCCTTTTTAGTTTGTTCATATTTATACTTTCCATAATCAAGTAGCCGACATACTGGAGGCTTTGCTGTTGGTGCGACCTCTACCAGGTCTAGACCATGCTCATGGGCAATTTGAAGCGCTTCTCTCAGAGGTACAATGCCTAATTGTACTTCTCCTTCCCCTATGAGGCGAACCTCTCTAGCTCTGATTCTCTGGTTAACTGCTACTTTTTCAGCTACACGCGTTTTAGTTCTTAGCACCATTTAAGAGTAGACCTCTATAGCTGCCTTTATGGTAGCTTTTACCTGTGTTAACGTTCGTGAACCTAGATTTTCCCCGTTTCTTAGACGGAGTGAAACACCAGATGAATTCACTTCGCTATCACCAACTACGAGCATAAATGGGATCTTTTCCAGTTGAGCCTCCCTTATTTTTAGATTCATTCTCTCAGTACGGCTGTTAATTTGGCAACGAATATCTGCATTCTCAAGCTCATCTTTTATCTGTTGAGCATAGTTAATATGGCGGTCTGCTATAGGGATTATTACTGCCTGAACTGGAGATAGCCAGACAGGAAAAGCACCGCCATAATGTTCGATGAGGCAAGCGAAGAAACGTTCCATACTACCTAGAACAGTACGATGTATCATTATTACGTTATGCTCCATGCCATCACCTCCAATGTAACAGACATTGAAGCGCTCTGGCAAATTGAAATCAACCTGGATAGTAGGTCCCTGCCATGCGTGTCCTAAGGCATCTCTAGTTTTAATATCGATCTTGGGTCCATAGAAGACTCCCTCACCAGGGTCGATCTTGTAGGGAAGCTTAAGCTTATCCAAGACTTGGTTTAAAGATTCTGTGGCTTGCTCCCACATCTGAGTGGTGCCAGCATATTTTTCCGGTCGGGTGGATAACAAAATATCATAATCATGAAATCCGAAAGTGGACATCATAAATTGTGACAACTTGATAACGCCTATCACCTCTTCTTCAATTTGGTCAGGACGACAGAAAATATGGGCATCATCCTGAGTGAATCCCCTTACCCTGGCTAAACCATATAATACACCAGTTCGCTCATAACGATATACTGTACCTAGTTCTGCATAGCGTAATGGTAAATCCCTATAGCTACGCATACGACTCTTGAAAATCAGGATATGCCCCAGACAATTCATAGGTTTTAATATGTATTGCTGTCCTTCCACTTTCATTGGTGGATATAAATAGTCTCGATAGAAGTCCCAATGTCCACTAGTTTTCCATAAATCTGTCTTGGCAATATGAGGAGTGTATACCATTTGATAACCGCGTTTAGTATGCTCTGCCTTCCAGAAGTCTTCAATAATCTGGCGTATCAAGGCGCCTTTAGGATGCCAACAGATCAGTCCTGGTCCTATTTCCTCATGAATGCTGAAAAGGTCAAGTTCTTTACCCAGCTTCCTGTGGTCTCGTTTAGCAGCTTCGGCCTGTCGTGATAAGTAATTTTCCAGTTCTACCTGGCTGTCGTAAGCCAAGCCGTAGATTCTCTGCAGCATGGGGCGTTTTTCATCTCCCCGCCAGTATGCTCCGGCTATATGAGTAAGCTTGAAAGCCTTGATTTCATCTGTAGAATGCAGATGTGGGCCATGACATAAGTCGGTAAAAGAACCCTGAGTGTATAAGGTCACCGTATCACCAGCAATTTCATCAATAAGCTCTAGCTTGTAAGGTTGATTGGAAAAGATTTGGCGAGCTTCTTCTTTATTTACCTCTTTTTTTTGGAAGTGTGCACCTTGGGTGATGATATCTCTCATTTTGCTTTCAACTATAGGCAGGTCTTCTGGGGTTAGTGAACGAGATAGCTCAAAATCATAATAAAAGCCATTCTCAATAGCCGGTCCAATGCCAAATTTAACCTCGGGTAACAGTAATTGTACTGCCTCAGCCATAACATGAGAGGCAGAGTGGCGCATCTTTTCCAGTCTTTCTTCCGAGTTCATTTTAAGTCATTGACTAGCAGCCAGGTAGGAATATCATACCTAAGGCAGGAGTGTCTATAATGCTGAATTCCATTGAAAAATTTAGATGTGACAAGTTAGCGGTTTTTACTTTCCGATGTTGCCATTCTTTCTTTGTAATAATTAATGATCAACATAAAAGCGAATTTCCCCGAATACCTTTGAAATGTAACAATGCATCCACTCACATCTATCTATATTATCATATCCACCAGATGTGGGAGATACTGGACTTGAACCAGTGACCTCTGCGATGTCAACGCAGCGCTCTAACCACTGAGCTAACCGCCCTTCCGAAGGATTGTAGCAAACATACCTATATAGGTCAAATAGTGTTACTCGTATTTAGCAATTAGGTATATATTGTCTCCTTTGACTGACTCCATAGTGAGATTTCATTTTAAATCATGGTGAACTCTCAAGTTCCTGGGGGAGCGAGAATTGCATGGGCACGTGGTATAATGAAATTGGTCACGTATTGGCAGGTGAAATGACTGGAAAGGATTTTGAGATTATCAACCATACTGCTGATGTGGGTATTATTGCTTACGGGTCCGACATAAGGCAGCTCTTTTCTAATGCTGCTCTGGCATTGTTCAGCTTAATTACAGACCCTGGAAGCATCATGGAGAAGATTCAGAGAGATGTGCAGATAATCAGCAAGGACAGCAACAGCTTATTAGTGGAATGGCTCAATGAGCTTATTTACCTCTTCGACACCGACCGTGTTCTATTCACTAGGTTCGATATTAAAATTCTAAGCAATAACAAGCTTATAGCTACCTGCTGGGGGGAAAGCTTTGACCCGTTGAAACACAAGATAAGGATTGAAGTTAAGGCAGCTACGTATCACATGTTAAAGATAAATAAGGATGATAGCAAATACAGCGTGCAAATAATCTTCGATGTCTAAGGAGCCAGGAAATGCCACAATGGCAGGGACAACTTATTAAGATAGACGATTACCGCTGGGAGATTCCTCAGAGCTATAAACCGGGCATGCGAGTTCCTGGTTTAATTTATTCCGATGAAGCGATGCTGAAGTCTATACAAGAAGAGCAAACACCTGAGCAGGTTGCCAATGTCGCCTTTCTGCCAGGGATAGTTAAGTTCTCTTTTGCTATGCCGGATATCCATTGGGGTTATGGTTTTCCTATAGGCGGAGTTGCTGCTATGAGTGTTAAGGATGGCGTAGTCTCTCCCGGTGGTGTGGGTTACGACATAAACTGCGGAGTAAGATTGCTGCGTACAAATCTCAGCGAAGATGAAGTAAAGTCTAAGATAAATCAACTCATTGGTGAATTATTTACCAGTATTCCATCTGGTTTAGGTTCTGAGCGGAAGACAAAGGTGAGCCGTAAAGATATGAATGAATTGATGATTGAAGGTGCTAAATGGTTAGTGGTACATGGCTTTGGCACTGAAGATGACCTGGATGTTACTGAGGAAGGCGGCTGTATGGAGGGTGCTGACCCTAGCAAGGTTAGTGATAGGGCCATAAAGCGAGGGATGCCTCAAATAGGCACATTAGGCTCTGGGAATCATTTCATTGAGATTCAGGTGGTAAAGGAAATTTTCGACTATCATATTGCTAATATAATGGGTATCGCTGAGCTAGGCCAGGTGTTAGTCCTGATACATACTGGTTCCCGGGGTTTTGGTCATCAAATATGTACTGACCAACTTAGAACTATGGGAGAAGCGGTATTAAAGTATGGGATAAAGCTCCCTGATCGGCAACTTGCTTGTGCCCCTATAGAATCGCAGGAAGGGAAAGATTATTTGGCTGCCATGGCATGCGCCGCTAATTACGCCTGGTGTAATCGGCAATATATCGCTCACTGGGTAAGGGAGAGCTTCTCCAGGGTCTTTGGTAAGCACTATACGGAACTTGGGATGCAGCAAATTTACGATGTGGCTCATAATATTGCTAAGATAGAGGAGCATGTAGTAGATGGACAGAAACTTAAAGTTTGCGTACATCGTAAAGGAGCCACCAGAGCTTTCCCTCCCAATCATAAGGATGTTCCTCAGAAGTACCAGGGGGCAGGACAACCTGTGCTTATACCAGGTGATATGGGTCGTTGTTCCTTCATTGCCACAGGCACTCAAAGAGCTATGGAGGAAAGCTTTGGCTCAACCTGTCATGGCGCTGGCAGAGTGATGAGTCGTAGTGCTGCCAGGCGGAGTTTAACAGGAAAGGATATAGCTCAGGAATTGCAGAGCAGGGGTATCATCATAAAGACAGGGAATATACCTTCATTGGCAGAGGAGGCGTCTCAGGCTTACAAGGATATAACAGAGGTAATCGATGTTGTTCACCAGGCGGGTATTTCCAGGAAAATAGCTATGGCTGTTCCTATAGGTGTAATAAAAGGCTAAATACCGGTTGTCGGTCTGAGCGTAATGAGAAATCTAACATGAAACAAACCGTAGTAAAACTCCCAACCCCCCGATTAAAAAGTAAAGCTTCGTTGGAAGAAGTGGTAGCCAGACGCAGGTCAATTCGAAGGTATCGAACTGAGCCTTTAACTCTGTTTCAATTAAGCCAGGTACTCTGGTCTGCTCAGGGTATCACAGGCGGAAGAGCGTTTAGAGCCGCGCCCAGCGCTGGAGCTACTTATCCCCTGGAACTATTCACTTTCATTGGCAGACAAGCAATAGAAGGGCTACAGGAAGGTATTTATCATTATGAGGTTAACAGCCATTCACTGGTCTTACATCAACCGGGAGATTTGAGAAAAGAGCTAGCACGGGCTGCTCTGGATCAAGGATTTATTATGAGTGCCCCGGTGGATATTGTTATTTGTGCCATTTACGCCAGGACTTGTTCTAACTACGGCAGACGCGGTGAAAGGTATGTTCACATAGAAGTGGGACATGTCGGGGAAAATATCCATCTCCAAGCTGTAGCTTTAGGTTTAATAACGGTTGAAGTTGGTGCCTTTAATGATGAAGAGGTGAGGAATATACTTGGGGTGGAAGAACAGATCAAACCTCTATATATTATGCCTATCGGCAAGCCGCTGTAGGGAGTAGAAGCGTTCTAAATTCGGTTTCAATACAATTAGGTTAGTCTTGGCTATTCTAGGAGATTTAAATCAGTTTTTTATGTTCCTAAGTTGTTTATCAGCCAGTATTCGATGCTATCTGCCAGAGCTAGCCAGCTAGCATCAATGATATTGCTTGAACTGCCTACAGTTCTCCAGTGTTCCTTGCCATCACTGGATTCAATGAGAACTCGCACCTGTGAAGCAGTGCCTGCGTTTTCTTCAAGTATGCGCACTTTATAGTCGACAAGTTCTACGACGGTCAGGCCAGGATAGAACTGGATCAAAGCTTTGCGCAAAGCCTGGTCAAGGGCATTGACCGGTCCATTACCTTCAGCAGCAGTGTGTACTACTTTACCAGCTACTCTTACCTTAATGGTGGCTTCTGATAATAGCTCATCCTGATTGCCACTACTGGGAAGGCGGCGGCGTTTCTCCATCACCACCATGAAATCAACTAGCTCAAAGGGTGGGTGGTAGTCTGGCTGGACACGATGGAGTAATAAATCAAATGATGCTTCCGCACTATCATATTGAAAGCCTTGTTTCTCCAGTGACTTGATTTGATTTAACACCTTTTCAATTTCCGTGTCTCCAGGGAGAGGCACTCCACGTTCTCTTGCTTTATAAATTATATTCGATTTTCCTGATAGCTCGGATATAATAACTCGCGGGCAATTACCCACCGAGTCGGGATCGACGTGTTGATAGCTATCTTTCCATCTCATTAAGGCTGAGACGTGGGTTCCACCCTTATGAGCAAAGGAATCGACACCGACATAAGGTAGACGACTATAGTGAGGTAAATTGGCCAGTTCTGCTACGTAGCGGGAGATTTCGCTGAGTTTATTTAGCTGTTTGTCGGTGACACAGTCAATACCCATCTTGAGTTTCAAATCTGGTATTATAGAGCATAGGTTTGCATTACCGCAGCGCTCACCATACCCATTAATAGTCCCTTGCACTTGAGTGACCCCCGCATTAACTGCAGTCAATGAGTTAGCCACAGCAAGCTCGGCATCATTATGCGAATGAATGCCCAGGGGGACGGAGGTCACCTTTTGAACA
>DAOVDO010000060.1 GCA_030669525.1 Dehalococcoidia bacterium
TGAAGATATAACGGCATAAGGAATGTCGTATAACCGGATGAGTTTAGAAGGAATATGAGGTAGTATTTTTCTAAAAATTGCTTTTGACCCCACGCACGAATTTAGGTAAGGGAATAAAACAAGCAAACGGTCTATTATATCGGGTTTCAGACTACCGTTTCGCACATTATATGGCATCGCCTTAAACAGTCCCTGGCGTGCCTTGATTCCCTTCTTCAAATAAAGCAATCCTCTCTGAGAGTGAATCACCTCGTTGGCACTGACCTTAGTTAATTCCACGTTGTTGTTTGACTTCATTTTCTGTAATACTTCTTCGCCTATTTCATTCCTCGAGATGATCAAAGATTTTCCAGTTTTATCGTCGGATAGCTCAGGGAGCCAGGCATCACCAAACGAAATATCCGCCACCTCATTGGTGGCATCATCACACATCAAACACCTGGATGGGAAGAAAAAATATGAACCTACAAAGCCCCAGTAGTCCGGTAGTAGTAGTAGTAGTATTTCTCCGTCTCTTTTGGAAATTCTCATATAGCCCGGCCATCCTTCACCTCGATAATCCAATTTGACAATTTCACCATCATTTACTTCGAGCTTCTGTAGGAGAAGTTTTGTTCCCCAGAAATTAGGCACGTGATTGCAGAAAAGCCCTAAATGCAAAACAACCTTCTCCTTCAACCGTTTACTAGCGGTCCCTGCCTTACGAATACCGTGGATATGGCAGGGAAGCCCGACCACAGCATATTTACCCTCTGTGTGAAGAATTTCCCTAAGGGCTATGTTTGCCGGCACAGGACAATACTTGGATTTTGCGGCTTCAATTATTTCGTCCTTGGTTCTGGCAATGAAAGGCTCTGGCTCTAAAGGATTATCTTTTTTCATCCTGGTCACCAAAGCGCCGTCTATCATTCCTTGTTCCAGAGCAAAGATGAGCAACGCCGTAACCAGCCCTCCTGAGGCAGAGTTATAGCGGATATTATAGTCAGTGGCATGTCCGATATAGCAATTGAGATAGTTGCCAATCAAAATATCACCGGGTTCGTTGCCAAAGATTTCCAAATTCAATTGCCTGAAATCTACAGCATGACCAGGGCACACCTCAAAGCACAAGCCGCACTGGTTACACTTTTCCTCATCCAGTTGAGGAATGTAAATCCCTTTCTTGTGCTCAATCACCATCTCAATAGCATCCACGGGGCAGATGCCCACGCAGGTACCACATCCGGTGCACAGACCATTCTCCACGACTTTAGAGATGGTTTTATCAACTGCAATTGCCATATCTATTGCTCAGCTTACGCTTCCCGAAAGTTAACCTCCGCACAAGTTACCTGGTGGTTTGAGTTAGCCAGGCAACAGGCGGCTCCCATGTCAACATAGCCAGCACCTACAACGATGAGATTCATTATTTATATTATAGAGGAGCTAAAGGGAGTGAGGCAATAGGGACTGGTGATTAGTGACTAGTGATTGGTGAGATTGCTTTGAGGCTTCGCCCCTCGCAATGACGTGGGGGGGGGGTAGGAATTAGATGTGGGTAGGTGGAGGGATGAGCTTTCTGCCGGCGAGGATATAAATTGCCACGATTAGCTGCGCTCCGAGCCAGGCGTAGCCAATGCCAATTATGCCGGTTAGCGGCAGGAGGAGATAGCTTATGACCAGCACACCTATGGCTATGGACCCCCAGATTATTATCAGCTCTGTTATCCTACCGGTCACCCGGAGTATGCCTGTGTAAATGTAGTTAATCCCCCTGGGCAGGCTGGAAAGGCAGAGGACCCAGAGCAGCGGCAGGGCGTTCAGTGAGTAGCCGTGACCGAAGACAAGAAGCAGCCATTTGCCGACGGCTGCCAGCAATATTGCGGCGGGGACGAGCAGCAGGAAGGTGGACTTGAGTGATTTGACAACGTTCTCCCTTAACCGGTCTTCAAAGTGCGAGCCTTCGGCAAACAGGGAAGACGAAGCGGCCGCTGGTATGGTGAAAAGCAAGGTAGCCATCATCCAGGCGATGTAGAAATAGGCGTTCTGCTCGGCGCCGAGAAGATTGACCACCATGAGCGGCAAGAGAAAGGCGGGAGAGGTTGACAGCAGGTTGACCAGGTAGTTGCCACTGGAGTACCGCCACAGCTTTTTGAACACGCCAAGGTCCAGGGCCGGCACCGGCCGGTAGCCGTCCTGGACCCTGGGGAGAAAAAGGAGCATGGCAACAGCCAGAGCAACGGCCAAAGCTACGCCCCAGGAAACGACCACGCCGAAGGTCTGGAAATAGAGAACGAGAAGCACAGGCAGAGGAAGCTTGAGCAGGGAGAAAATGGTGTTCTTGGATAAGGCAAAGCCAGCCCGCCGTTTAGCCAGGAAAGCGGAGTCGATCAACGGTGACAGCGTCCATAATACGGCGAAAGCCAGAAAGACGAGGCAGAAGATAGCGTTTTCCCTGACGAAGCTCAAGGCCGGAGACCAGAAGCCCAGGCCGGCGAGGAAAGTGGCAGCCGCCACCAGGCTGACGATGCCGCTCAGGGTGAGGCAGGTGTTTATCATTTCACGGGGGTTGTCAGCCTGGGGCAGGAAGCGGACAAGGGATATATTGAGGCCGACCAGGCTCAATACAGCAAGGAGGTTTAAAGCCGATATGATGGCTGAGCTGTACCCCACCACGGCCTCGGAGTAAAAGCGGGCGACGATGAGCCAGAAGAAGAAGCCGCAGAGGGACGTGACGGCGGTGCTGAGCATGAGGTAAAGGGCATTGGCGTACAGGGGGGTGGTCAGCACCCGCCTGATTCCCTGTCTTGAGGTAGCTGCCCCCAAGACTTCTTTTATGGTGTCGAACGGCGCAAAGTCTGGCAGTTTCAATTGTTTGAAGATTATAGCGTTTTTAAGAAGAAGTGACTAGGGACCAGTGATTAGTAATTAGGGATTGGTGATTGGTGGGTTTTACTGGGATTTTCTCTTTACGGAGCGGATTAAGCCTTGCAACAGGCGTGAAGTCATGTTTGTTTGTAGCTGAAGCCTTTCGAGGTCCGACGGCTCACCTAACCCAGTCCTCTTGGCAATTTCAATTTGCGTATCCAGCTCACTGGCAGAACCTAATGATATGTAGAGGAACTGGATAAACTCCTTACTGCCAGTGCGGGCTGCACCCTCGGCAATATTACTGGCTATCGAAATCGCTGCTCTTCGCATCTGAGAAACTAACCCAAATTGCTCTTCCCGGGGAAACCTGCTGGTTACATCATAACAAATAACCGAAAGCTCCACTGCTTCTTGCCAGACCTTCAAGTCTTTATGATTGTTCATTACCATTCACCATTCACTATTTACCAGTTACCAATCACCAATCACTGCGAAATCCGCTAAGTGTGTGCCAGGTCTTCGGTAGAGCCGATATCAAGCCAGGTCTCGGTGAAGGTGCGGGCATGGACCTCGCCCCTCTCTATGAGGTGAGCGACAAAGCTGCCCAGGTTATCTCTTTTGCCTTCAGCGCAGTAGTGTGACAGCAGGGGAAAGATTCGCGGCGGAAAGATATAAATGCCCGTGGAGACGAGGCTGGAGTGGGGTTGTGCCGGCTTTTCCTGGAACTCGACTACACGATTGCCGTCCAGGCTGACAATGCCGAACCGACTGGCTTTGCTCATATCGCCGATGTCATAGACAGCTACCAGGACATTTTTGCCGTTGTAGGCAGAGATGAACTCAGCCAGGCTAAACTCGAAGTAGTTATCACCGGCGATGACCAGGAGGTCTTCCGTGATGTGCTTGCTGCTAACCCAGAACTCAAGCGAGCCGATAGCCCCCTTCTTCTGCCCCTCAGTCCAGACATCTTCAACACAAAGCTCTACCGGCCGGGCAGCACTTTTTTGCCACCGGTGAAAATCAGCTTCAAACTTCCGGTTGCACGAGACCAATATATCAATATTCCCCGGAACCCTGTCCAGGATGTGGCTCAGTAGCGGCTTGCCTTTATATTCCAGCAAAGCCTTGGCTTTATACATGGTGAGCGGATAAAGCCTGGTACCGAAACCGCCTGCCAGGATTAAGCATTTCATCTGACGTGCTCAAAAATCTTTACCGTGGAAATCAAAGCTGGCCAAGCCCCACATCCTCCGCGGGATAAAGCCTAACCATTACTCCCCAGAACACAAGACCGAAGATGGCAGTAACCCCAATGTCTGCCATAAGATAGACGGCATTGCGGTAAAGGGAGACCCCGTAGAGCGACTTAAGCCCTTCCAGGGGATGGCGAGCGAGCCGGAAGGCTTCGGCATAGCCGCTCTTAATGAAGCAAAGGCTGGTCTTTAGCAAGCTCACAGCGTTTTTCATACTGTATTCATAGTTTATCACAGGGAGGCTAGGCGGAGAATGGAGCGGCTGCCCGCCAGAATTTTGCGCCACAGGGTATCCTTAATACCGATTCCTTTTAATAACACTATAAAAAATCATGACTTTAGAGAGTCATGATTTTTTTGGACAGTCTCTTTATCAAGGGAGGGGGCAGGGGATGAGTTGTTAAACGCCCTATCTTCGTTATAATATAATAAAGATAGGTTTTTCTATTACTTCGCTTATAGAGGTTTTTGCTCTTGAAACAAAGCCACGATGTAATCGTTGTGGGGGCTGGGCCATCTGGGGCAACACTGGATTACGAGCTAGCGAGGAGGGGGATAGGGGTATTGCTTTTAGAGAAAGAGAAATTGCCGCGTTATAAGTGTTGTGCTGGCGGAGTCACGAGCAAGGCGGCGAAACTTCTCGATTTCGATATCTCCGAAGTAGTGGAAGACGTAATTTATGAGCTCAGCTTTACTTTTAATCTGGGCAGCCCTTATCTGGGACAACATAGTCAGCCACTGATATATACTGTGATGCGTGATGTATTTGACTACTTTTAAGTGAAGAAGGCGCAACAATTTGGAGCTGTGCTTATGGATGGGCAGAAGGTAACGCAAATACAGGTGAATGGTGATTGGGTTGAGATTTCTACTGCTGACAATATTTTTCGCTCCCGATTTGTGGTAGGGGCGGATGGCGCTTATAGCGTAGTGGCGAGAGAGCTGGGCATGAGAAGGGGCATTGAATATCTCGCGGCAATAGAGTCAGAAATTGTCGTGCCCGAAGAAGAGCTGGCAAAATGGAAATCGCGGGCCCAGGTGGACCTGGGGTGTATTCCCAGGGGTTATGCCTGGATATTCCCCAAGCGCAACCATCTCTCGATTGGAGTCAAATGTCTTGCCTCCAAGGCAAGACATTTGAACCGCCATCATCAGAAGTTTCTAAATTCAATGGGTATCAGTAGTTATAATATCACCAGGTCCAGTAGCCACTTGATACCAACGTGTACAAAAGGGAGGCTTGTTTGGCAAGATAAAGCTTTGCTTCTGGGGGATGCGGCTGGGCTTGCTGACCCATTAACAGGTGAGGGGATTTATAACGCCATCCTGAGTGCCCAGCTTGCCGCACCAGTTATCGAAGACTCTCTAGTGAAGGACAAAGTCGGATTGCAGGATTACCAACAGATTGTAGAGAGGAAAATAATGCCCGAGTTGAGAATAGCGCGTACGCTGTCAAAAAATTTTGTCCGCTTCCCTCGTCTGGCGTTTGGAATGCTCAAGCGGAGTGATGGGGTATGGAGAGCTGGATGTGGCTTAATGTCTGGCGAGTTGAAGTATGCTGATATTAAGGAAAGGGCAGGCGGATTCAAAGGTATATTTAATCGCCTGTTTCGAACTTAGCACAACAATCTTGGTGGCAAGAGCACACAATAAGATCAAAATTTGTTATAATCTAAAGTGGGGAGAGTGAGGTGTCTAAGATACTGGACAAAATAAATGACCCCAGCGATGTTAAGAGGCTAAACCAGGATGAACTAGCCGAACTTTGTTCCGAGCTCAGGGAGTTATTGGTAAGCAGGGTTAGTGAAAACGGAGGACACCTGGCATCCAACCTGGGAACGGTGGAGCTTGCTGTTGCTCTGCACCGGGTGTTTGACAGCCCGAAAGACAAGATAGTCTGGGATGTGGGACACCAGAGTTATGTTCATAAGCTACTAACTGGGAGAAGGGAGCAATTTTCCTCTCTTCGCCAATACCAGGGGCTCTCAGGAT
>DAOVDO010000049.1 GCA_030669525.1 Dehalococcoidia bacterium
AGACACAGTATATCAATACGCATGGAATCCTCTGGATAACAAATCTAACGGCTGTTTAATCTTATCACACGAGAAACAGTAATAAAAGTTGAGTCCTCGTCCACATGATTAGTGACACTCTGCCTCATCTACTGTCGTTGCAAGGGGCCAGCCCTACTGTCATTGCTAGGGGCGCTAGCCCCGAAGCAATCTCATCCCGACTTTCCACCGAGATTGCCACGCTGCGCTCGCAATGACAGGGTAGAGAGCGACTGGCAGCAATGCAGTACATTGAAAGACAGTACTTTAGTAACTTTTTCACCAGCAATCAAGGCAAAATTTAACAAAAATCTATAAAAGTGCCAAAAAGACTTGACAAAATATAAGCATAAGAGTTTACTCTATTGTGGTGGGGAAAAGTGGGGGAAAAGGGTAAGTTTTACCAAATATGGGGGGTGAGATATGTTTTTTGGTGAATACCTATATAAAGTGGATGAAAAAGGAAGAGTACCTCTGCCACCTAAATTCAGGCGGGATATGAAAGACGTTGCCATATTAACCAAAGGAACCGAGAAGTGTATTGCTATCTATCCCATAGCTGAATGGAAAAGGCTGGCTGAAAGACTGGCTACCAAGGTAGTGAGTTCCGCCAGCCAGAGGAAACTGAACCGCGCTATCTTCGGCTCCGCTTTCAGCACCACATTTGATAATCAAGGCAGAATGACATTGCCCTTCCCGCTACGCGATTATGCCGGGCTCGGCGATACCATAGTTGTCGTTGGTGCCAATAATTATGTGGAACTCTGGAATGATGAACTATGGAAAGCGGAGAAAACGGCAGCCGAAGAGCAGGCATCCCAGTTAATGGAAGATCTGGGTGCGCAATGATAAGCATGACTATGTCTTTACCAGTACATGTACCTGTTCTGACCAGGGAAGCTGTAGACGGACTACAAGCCCAGCCTGGGGGATATTTTGTTGACTGCACAGTGGGTTCAGGCGGACATGCCACCGCAATCCTGGAAAGGATCTTACCTGGTGGTAAACTACTGGGTATCGATTGCGACCCCGAGGCTATCAAAATAGCCACCGCCAAACTCAGTGACTACAGCGAATCAGTCACCCTGGTCAATGACAATTTTACTAACCTCGAATCTATCTGTAAGCAACGTAATTTCTATCCAGTTGATGGCATTATTTTCGATCTTGGCGTTTCGTCCATGCAACTGGATACAGCCCAACGTGGCTTCAGCTTTCATCGTGATGCTCCTCTTGACATGCGTTTCGATTCTGGTCAAGAGCTAACTGCCTGCGACATCGTCAATACCTTCTCTGAGCAGGAGTTGACGCGTATCATTCAAGAATACGGAGAGGAACACCACAGCCGGCGGATAGCTCATTATATTGTGCACAGCCGCCCTATTACATCTACTTTGCAACTTGCCCAGGTAGTGGAGCAAGTTCTTGGTGGTCAGCGTACCAGGATTCACCCAGCTACTAGGACTTTCATGGCGCTTCGCATTGCGGTCAATAGGGAGTTACAAAGCCTGAGAGTGGCTCTGGAACAAACTATCGACCTCCTCCGTTTTCGGGGTAGACTGGTGACAATCAGTTACCACTCACTCGAGGACCGCATAGTCAAGGAATTCATGCGACGCGAAGCCAGTAGCTGCTTGTGTCCAGCAGGAACGATGATATGCCACTGTGGGCATATGCCCTCACTGAAACTTATATCAAGGAAGGTTATTAAGCCCACTCCGTTGGAGATAAAATCCAACCCACGCAGCCGCAGCGCAAAACTGAGAATAGCCGAACGCCTTGGGTAACTCGGAATATTTATAGTAATAAGGAGGTGAAAATGTCAAGGAAAATTATTTCAGCCATCGATGTGGGCACTACTAAGATAGCTACTATAGTAGCTAGCGTAAAATCAGAGAATGACATTGAAGTTCTGGGGGTGGGAGTAGTTCCCAGTCATGGTCTGCATAAAGGCATTGTAGTCAATATGGATGAGGCTAGAGAATCCATTGCAAGCTCAATACGGGAAGCCCAGAGAATTAGTGGTACCAGGATAGAGGGCGCCTGTGTTGGAGTTACTGGCAGGCATATAAGCAGCCTCAATAATCGAGGAGTGGTGGCTATTCCTCGCAATGACCGGATGGTGCGCAGTCAAGATCTCAAGAGAGTATTAAATGCGGCTCGTAGTATCACTATTCCCGAAGGAAAGAGATTACTTCATGCTATCCCTCGCTACTACACCCTGAATGGAGAAGAAAGAGTAAATCAGCCAGTAGGCATGCACGGCACCAGATTAGACGTGGAAACCCACATTATTACTGCATCAATATCTTCAGTACGAAACCTGGTTAAGTGCATTCGCAGCGTCGGTATTGACGTTGAAGATTTAATCCTGGAGCCTCTGGCTAGTGGAGAGGCAGTATTAACCAAAGAGGAGAGGGATACCGGTGTTATCATGGCCGATATCGGCGGTGGCACTACAGATCTAGCCGTTTTCAGGGATGGCAGCATCTACCACACAGCCATTATTCCGGTGGCTGGTTACCAGGTGACCAGCGATCTTTCCATCGGCCTGGGCTTACCTTTCAATGTGGCTGAAAGAATGAAGAAAGCATATGGAAATGTGACACCAGGGCTGGACTTTGGTAAAGAGGTAACTGCATCAGGTTTAGAAAACGGCCACAGTGCTTCTTATCGCGAATTGTGCGACATCATCCACTCCCGAATGGAGGAATTGTTTGAGCTTATGCTCCTGGAATTGCCCACCACCGACTACCAGATGTTAGCACCTTGCGGATTAGTACTTACCGGCGGCACATCCAATTTAACCGGGCTCGATGAGTTAGGGAAATCAGTATTGCGAATTCCAGTGCGGACTGGTCAGCCTTTGGGTGCAAGCATTTATGGCATCACCGATGTCCTTCATAACCCGGCTTATGCCACTACCACCGGACTGATTCTATGGCAAGCGAGAGACAGGGAAAAGTCAGCCTGGCAGGTAAAAAGAAGTGGTGTTTTGGGAGGTTTTGTTAGCTTGTTTAACAGGATATTTCGTAGCTAAAAGATAAACGGACTTTAACGTTTCTTATAAAGGAGGTTAAAATGGCAAAAACAATCTTCACTCCTGCACCGGCAAGAATTAAGGCTATAGGTATTGGAGGTGGCGGCTGTAATGCTATCAATCGTATGGTTCGCCAGGGCATCAGGGGTGTTGACTTCATAACCATGAACACAGATGCCCAGGCACTGTCATTAACCGAAGCCCCCACACGCATCCAATTAGGTGAAAAGTTGACCAGAGGTCTGGGAGTTGGTGGTGATCATCGCGCTGGAAGCAAAGCAGCCGAGGAGAGCCATCAGACAATCGAAGAACTCGTAGAGGGAGCTGATATGGTATTCATCAGCGCTGGCATGGGTGGTGGTACAGGCACCGGTGGCATACCTGTTGTATCTCAAATAGCCAAGGAATCCGGCGCGCTCACAATTGGCGTGGTTACCAAACCTTTCTCCTTTGAAGGTGGACATCGAGCTGAAGTAGCTGAAGAAGGCATACTCCACCTGAGTGATAAGGTAGACACACTGATTATCATACCTAACGACCGTCTACTAAACCTCTGTGATGCCAAGACAAGCGTTGATAGCGCCTTCAAATTGGCTGACGACGCCCTTCTTCTGGGAGTACAAGCTATCTCAGAGGTTGTCACCGTTCCCGGATTAATTAACCTTGACTTTGCTGACATTAAATCGGTGATGAAGGACTCCGGCCCAGCATGGATGTCTGTAGGAAAAGGTAGCGGGCAGAACCGAGCTGCCGAAGCTGCTAAGTCCGCCCTGGCAAGTCCATTGCTTGACGTTTCCATAAGTGGATCCAAAGGCGTGCTGTTCAACATTACCGGTGGCTCAAGCCTGACTCTCTTCGAGTGCAATGAAGCCGCTCAAGTTATCAGCCAGGCAGTCGACCCCAGAGCCAATATCATCTTTGGGGTGGTCTTTGACCCCAAGATGGATGGCGAAATTAAAATCACCGTCATTGCTACCGGCTTCAGCAATCAGTACGGCAAGGGCTCACCTAATTTAGAGGAACTTAGACGGCTCATAAAAGGTGGTGGTGATACACTTGATGTCCCTTCGTTCTTGCGTCGCACCCATCGATACCCCGCATCTCAACTGGTAGATTCTCTTAAGGGCAAGACAGAGGTCGCACCGCAACCAGCCAGAATTTCCTGGCAGTAAAGCCTGACGAAAAGGGGCAGTGCATTTTTTACACTGCCCCCTTTTTTATTTGCTTTCTGCTATATATAGTGTTACAATCAGTTAAAACCACAATTACTGGAGGGCCTTATGAAGTGTCCCTACTGTGGCGGAGCGGAATCGAGAGTAATAGATTCCCGACCTGGAGATGAAGGTGTAAGGCGCCGAAGAAGGTGTCTTGCCTGTGGTGCTCGTTTCACCACTTATGAGCGCGTACAATCTCACAGCATCTTTGTAGTTAAGAAGGATGGTAGGCGTGAAGAATTTAATCGGGATAAAATCTCCTCCGGAATCCGTAAAGCCTGCGAGAAACGCCCTCTACCTACAGGGACTATTGATAAGCTTATAGACAACATTGAAACTGAGCTGTATCACTCCGGCAAGGCTGAAATTCCCAGTACCATAATTGGTGACCTGGTTATGAGAGAACTGGAAAAGCTGGACCATATAGCTTATATCCGTTTTGCCAGCGTTTATCGTGAATTTGCTGACATTGGAGTTTTAAAACAGGTGGTAGATAGTCTGACAGAAGAGCAAAACTCAACACCCGCATCAAATCAACTACCACTACTGTCTTCTGAAGTGGTGAATCACTTAATCGGTCACTAAGAGGAGGTGAAGGTGGCTAAGTCTGGTAAAAAAAACAGCCGTGTTAAATCTGCTAATCGGGATAAGATAGCCCAAGCCGTTTTTACTGCCGCTGAATCCACTGGCAGGATCGATAGACAAATGCTGGAGAAGTTCACAGAGCAAGTAATACAAAGGCTTGAAGCAGCCAATAAACCATTGCCGGGCATGGAGGAATTTATTTCACCACAACCTGTTTATCCCTTATCTCCTTCTCAACTTCAGGCCGTGGTCAGTGAAGTCTTAACTGCAGACGAGTTTTCTCCTCAAGCGAGCAGACAAGTCGTCTCTGGAATCGAACTTAGCGATAATTCACTACGTGTTCTAAAGAGAAGATATCTAAGAAAGAACGATGAAGGGGAGGTCATTGAAACACCTCAGGAGTTGTTTCGCCGTGTAGCCAGGCATATTGCCTCAGCCGAAATTCCCTACGCGCCCGATGCAGACATATCATCCATAGAAGAGACATTTTATCAATTAATGGCAAACCTGGAATTCCTGCCTAATTCTCCTACATTAATGAATGCCGGGCGAGAATTAGGGCAACTGTCAGCCTGTTTTGTTCTTCCTGTGGAAGATTCAATGGAATCAATTTTTCAGGCTGTAAGATACACAGCCTTAATTCACAAAAGCGGTGGAGGCACTGGTTTCTCTTTTTCCCGACTCAGACCTGAGAAAGACGGGGTTGGCTCTACAGGCGGCATTGCCAGTGGTCCTCTTTCCTTTATGCGCGTTTTTGATATTACTACCGATGTCATAAAGCAAGGTGGTATGCGCCGTGGAGCCAATATGGCGATTCTTAATGTCGACCACCCTGACATACTGAAGTTCATTACAGCCAAGGAGGATAATGTAACCCTAACTAACTTCAACCTATCGGTAGCCGTAACCGATAGCTTCATGGAGGCAGTGGAAAAAGAACATAATTACAACCTAATCAATCCCCGAACTGGAAAAGCAGTCGGTAAACTTAATGCCAAAGAGGTATTCGACAAGATAGTTGATATGGCCTGGCGTACCGGTGACCCAGGAATCGTGTTTTTGGACGAAATAAACAGACATAACCCCACGCCCAAATTGGGTAAAATAGAAAGTACCAACCCTTGCGGTGAGCAACCCCTGCTTCCCTTCGAGTCATGCAACCTGGGCTCTATTAACCTGTCCAAAATGGTTGTTTGTCAGAATAACCACCCTGAGATTGACTATGCCAAGCTATCTCAGACAGTTAAGTTAGGAGTCCGCTTTCTCGAAGATGTCATCGATGTTAACCAGTTTCCCTTGCCTGAAATAGCTGAGAGAACAAAAGCCACCAGGAAAATCGGACTGGGAGTGATGGGTTTTGCTGATATGCTGATCCAGCTTGGCATTCCTTACGACAGTGAACAAGCACTCATCACGGCTGAAGAGCTTGTGCACTTCATATCTGATGAGGCAAATAAAGCTTCAATAGAGCTAGCCGAAGAAAAAGGTGCCTTCCCTGCTTTTAAGGGAAGCATCTATGATGTGCCAAATGGTCCTCGCTTTCGAAATGCTTCCAGGACCACCATTGCTCCCACAGGTAGCCTGAGCATAATTGCCAATTGTTCCAGTGGTATCGAGCCCATCTTTGCACTGAGCTATATGCGCCATATCCTCGATGGCGAGGAATTCATAGAAGTAAACCCCTACTTTGAACAGGCAGCCAGAACAGGGAATTTCTATTCCCCAGAATTAATGCGTAAGCTGGCTGAAGGGGAACAGCTACGGAATATTGAGGAGGTCCCCGAGGAAATAAAGAGGCTCTTTGTCTCTGCCTATGATATATCACCAGAATGGCATGTCAAGATGCAAGCTGCTTTTCAGAAATATATTAATAGCGCTGTCTCCAAAACAGTCAATTTCCCAAATAAAGCAACACCTGAAGACATCGCCAGTGTATATATATTAGCTTACCATGAGCGCTTAAAGGGGATAACTATCTACCGCGATAGAAGCAGGGAAAGTCAGGTTCTTACCATAGGCAAGAAGGAAGAAAAGACTGAAGGTAAACTGGTTCCCAGAAAAAGGCCCAAGGTTACCAGAGGGATAACCGAGAGGGTGAGTACTGGCTGTGGATACATATATGTAACGGTAAATTTTGATAAACAAGGCATAGCCGAAGTCTTTTGTATCTTAGGAAAAGCTGGAGGCTGCGCTGCGGCACAATTAGAGGCAATCTGCCGCCTCATCTCCCTATCTTTAAGAGCGGGAGTTGACCTGAAATCTATAGTAAGACATTTGCATGGTATCCGCTGCCCCTCAATTGCCTGGGAGCAGGGACGTGCTGTTTTATCCTGCTCCGATGCTATTGCCAGTGTGTTACAGAAATATA